>CAMBNE010000048.1 GCA_945868935.1 uncultured Clostridia bacterium | reverse complement strand
GTACACACGTTTGATTAAAAAGAAACACTTTTTATCATTTACTTATAAAATTAATAAAAAAGGAGAATCACTATGGGTATTATCAGAGCAGTCACAGGCGCAATCGGCGGAGCACTCGCAGATTCATGGCAGGAGGTCATCGAACCGTCGCCAATGGGCGAAAACACCTGTCTTGTTCCCGGTCAGCTTGTTACACAGAACGGCAGAAGCCAGAACAAAAAGGGCAGTGAAAACATCGTTTCCAACGGCTCACTCATTCACGTTTATGACAATCAGTTTATGATGCTCATCGACGGCGGAAAGATTGTTGACTTTACCGCAGAGCCGGGCTACTTCAAGGTAGACAACAGCTCAATGCCCTCGCTTTTTGCAGGACAGTTCGGCGACACAATCAAGGAAACCTTTAACCGTGTAAAGTTCGGCGGTATTCCCTCACAGTCGCAGAGAGTTTTCTACCTCAATATGCAGGAGATGAAGAACATCAAGTTCGGCACTCCCAACGCTATAAACTACTTTGATAACTTCTACAATTCAGAGCTTTTCATCCGTGCACACGGTACATATTCGGTACGCATCAGCGAGCCGTTCAAGTTCTATCAGGAGGTTATTCCGAGAGCCGCAATCACAGAAAACAGAGCTGTTGATTTTCAGGAGCTTAACCAGCAGTACAGCGATGAGTTTATCGAGGCTCTTGCTTCTGCAATCAACCAGTATTCGGCTGACGGCAACCGCATAAGCTTTATCACATCAAAGAGCCGTGAGCTCGGCAAGTATATGTCACAGACGCTTGACGAGGAGTGGAATCAGCTTCGTGGTATGGAGGTTGTTTCCGTAGGTATCAAGGTTTCCTACGACGAGGAAAGTCAGGCTCTCATCAATATGCGCAACAAGGGCGCAATGCTCTCAGACGCCGCTGTTCAGCAGGGCTACGTTGCAGGCAACATTTCCGAAGGTCTTAAGGACGCAGGCTCCAACGCCAACGGCGCAATGGCAGGCTTTATGGGAATGGGAATGGGTATGAGCGCAGGCGGAAATATCCTCGGCGGCTATCAGCAGAATCCGCAGTACCGCCCGACTCCCAATCCTCAGCAGTACAATCAGCCCCAGAACGCACCTCAGCAGCAGTACGGTCAGCAGGGTGGAGCAGGATATGTTCAGCAACAGCCTGCACCTCAGCAGAACGCTCCTCAGACAGCCGCTCCCGCAGGAGGCTGGACCTGTGCCTGCGGTGCAGTGAATACGGGCAAGTTCTGCTCGGAATGCGGCTCTAAAAAGCCCGAAGCACCCAAAAAGCGTTTCTGCACAAATTGCGGTGCCGAGCTTAACGAAAACGCAAAATTCTGCCCCGAGTGCGGAACAAAAGCATAAATTTCAGTGTGGAGTGTTAAGAGTGGAGTGTGGAGTTAATGGTCGCTCCGCTCCGAAGTTATAATAATACATATTGTTCGGAAATGATTTTTAAAGGACTTATGTAGATATATCAGTGACGTTATGGCGAACACAGTTCGCCGCTACAATAATATAAAGTCAGCTCTGCGTCTACGCCGCTTATAAATAAATTATGGAATTAAACTTTTGAATTATTGCAACCTATCCACTCGACCACAACTCCACACTCCAAACTCCACACTCCACACTTATTGAGAGGTACACTATGGCTACAGTTAACTATAAATGTCCTAACTGCGGCGCTCCGCTGAAATTCAATCCCGACAAGCAGATGTTCAGCTGTGAATACTGTATGTCGGATTTTGAAGAACAGAAAATTCAGCAGATGTACGCCGAGCGTGAGGCAAAACAAAGTCAGGCTGAAAAGGCTGAAGCTGAGGCACAACAGCGTCAGGCTCAGCAGAACCAGCAGAATCAGCAGGACGAGGGCGAGGTTGAGGACGCAGTTGTCTACACCTGTCCGAGCTGCGGCGCTGAGGTTGTCACAACAGCGTCAACAGCCGCAACAACCTGCTTCTACTGTCAGAACCCCGTTGTTCTCGGCGGCAGACTTTCAGGTAAATTCAAGCCCAACCGAATCGTTCCCTTTGCACTTTCAAAGGAAAAGGCTATCGAAAAATTCCTTGAAATGTGCAAGAAAAAGTGGTTTCTTGCCAAGGGCTTTGCAAGCAAAAGCCAGTTTGAAAAGCTGACTGGAGTTTACTTTCCGTATTGGTACATTGACTCTCAGCGACAGGCAAATATGACTGCAACAGGCGAAAAGGTGCGCACCTACAGGGTGGGCAATAAGCGCTACACCGAAACAAGCGTTTACCGCCTTGTAAGAAGCGGCGATCTGATTGTTAAAAACGTCTTTGAGCGTGCGCTGAAAAGTCAGGACAGGGATATGCTCCAGTGCGTTCATCCGTTTGATTTGTCGCAGGCTCACGATTTTTCAATGTCCTACCTTTCGGGATTTCAGGCTGAGAAGCGTGACCTTGAACAAAGCGATGTAAACACCCTTGTTCAACAGCGTATGCAGCAGTACTGCCAGCAGCTTTTAAAGGACACAATGAAAGAGTTTTCGGCAATCAAGGTAGAAAATTACAACGATAAAATCGACCTTGAATCGTGGAATTACACCCTGCTTCCCGTGTGGGTTGTAACTTATAAGTACAAAGGTCAGATTTACCCGTTTGCAATCAACGGTCAGACGGGCAAAACCTATGGCAAGTTGCCCACCTCAAAAGCAAAGCTTGCAATTCTCTTTGCTATTATCGCCGTTGCAGTATTTGCACTCGGTCTGCTGGGAGGTTTGCTGTTGTTATGATGAAATACACTAAACGAATTTCTGCTCTTTTCTGCGCAGTAATGCTTATGCTCTGCACGTCCGTTTGTGCTTTTGCACAGGCAAGCGGAGTTATCACCGACAATGCAGAGCTTTTTACCGAAAGCGAGAAAGCCGAATTACAGAGTCAGCTTGACGCTCTGAGCGAAAAAACAGGCTGGATGGCTGTTATTTACACAAATTACGACGGCTACAGCAGTGATAAAATTAAGCCGCACTCAAACAGATATTATGCCGATAACTACGGCAAAACAACCGCAGGCGTTATGCTGACGATTGATATGTCGGGAAGAGCCGTTGACTTCCGAACCAAGGGCGATGCGATGTACTATTTCAGCGACAATCGTGTGGATACAATTCTTGACGATGTGCAAAGCTGTCTGAAAGAAGGACTTTATTACGATGCAGCAGCTTATTTTATCAGCTATTCGTCAAAGTACTATGATTACGGAATTCCCGAGGGCGAGTCGAACGAAAACATTGACATTCAGGAAAAAGAGGACAACGCTCTGCTTTATGTGCTAAGGCACTATGGAATAATTTTTGGAGTTGTTGCGCTTGCAACTGCGACAATTGTTGTATTCGTTATTGCCCGTAAATACAAGAACAGCGGCAAGGAAGGCACATACGACCTGCACTCAAACAGCGTAACTAATCTTACGGAAAGGCAGGATATTTTCCTTACTAAGCATGTTACAGTGACAACGGAGTCCTCTTCTTCATCAGGCGGCTCATCAGGCGGTTCGTCAAGCGGCGGAGGCGGCTCCAGCGGCGGCGGAAGCAGAAGCTTTTAAATTACAATTAAATATTTTGCAAAGTGCAGTTCTGACGCTGAAATTTAATTGAGGCATAAGACAACGCAAGGCTTTTATAATTGGATAAGTGCACTCTTTTGCACCTGTCCCATATTACGAGTAACTATTAAGCGGTGTCTTTCGGCACCGCTTTTGTTTTTAGGAGAAAAAATGAATACAAATCAAAACGAAACACGTGTTGCGGTCATCAGCATAATTGTTGAAAATCCCGACGCAACACCGCAGATTAACGAAATTCTACACACCGCCGCCGACTGCATAATCGGCAGGCTGGGAATCCCGTACAGACAGAAAAACATAAGCATAATAAGCATAGTAATCGACGCAGAGCTTGACGTTATAAGCTCGGTTTCGGGCAAGCTCGGCAGACTGTCGGGAGTGACGGTTAAAACCGCATATTCAAAGAAATGAAATAAATGCATTTAAACGATAATTTATATTAGTTTGGAGTGTGGAGTGTGGAGTGTGGAGTTTCGGGTCGCTCCGCTCCGAATTTGTAATAGTGCGTATTGTTTGGATAAGTTTTTTTGCTAAATTTATGTTGATATATTGGGAACGTTTATTTTTTAAGTGTAGGGAACAGTCTTGACTGTTCCGCAAAGTTACAGCTGACCTATGGGTAATCGGAACGTTCAAGACCGTTCCCTACATTAATAAAAAATACAAAAATCCACACCTGCGGCAACGCCGCATATAAATAAATTCGGGCACTTAACCTTTGAATTATCGCAATCTATCCACTCGACCACAACTCCACTCTCCACACTCCAAACTCCACACTCGAAAAACTATGGTTTATCTATCTATACAACGCTATTAATACTATGAACAACATTGAAATTATCGAAAAAATTGAATCCACAGGCACTGCCTCAAAGCAAGAGCTTGCGTTTCTGCTTGAAACAATAAACAACAGCGAGCTTGAAATCCTGCGCAAAAAGGCGCAGAAAAAGTCGCTTGAACACTTCTCAAACAAAATTTACATTCGCGGACTTATTGAGCTTTCAAGCTACTGCAAAAACGACTGCCTTTACTGCGGACTCCGTCGCTCAAACAAATGCGCAGTGCGCTACCGCCTTAATAAAGAGCAGATTTTGTCCTGCTGTAAATCGGGCTACTTGCTCGGCTTTCGCACCTTTGTGTTGCAGGGCGGTGAGGACGGCTACTACACCGACGAGGTTATGTGCGACATTGTAAGCGAAATCAAATCGCTCTACCCCGACTGCGCCGTCACGCTGTCGCTCGGCGAACGAACGGAGGAAAGCTACAGACGGCTTTTCGAGTCGGGTGCAGACCGCTATCTTCTGCGCCACGAAACGGCAAACGAGGAGCACTACAAAAAGCTCCACCCGCCCGAAATGTCGCTTGCAAACCGCAAAAACTGCCTTTACACGCTGAAAAAAATCGGCTACCAGACAGGCGCAGGCTTTATGGTCGGCTCACCCTATCAGACGTATCAAACTCTTGCAGAGGACTTGCTCTTTTTGAAGGACTTGAATCCGCAGATGTGCGGCATAGGCCCGTTTATTCCGCACAAGGACACACCCTTTGCAGATGAAAAAAGCGGCAGTGTGCGCCTTACGCTCGTACTGCTTTCGCTTGTGCGGCTTATGTTACCTAAGGTGCTGTTGCCTGCGACAACGGCTCTCGGTACAGCCGACGGACAGGGCAGGGAAAAGGGCGTTCTGCACGGTGCAAACGTCGTTATGCCCAACCTCTCGCCGACCGAGCACAGGGCAGATTATTCGCTCTACGACAACAAAATCTGCACAGGCGACGAAGCTGCCGAGTGCATAAAATGCCTGTCAAACCATATGAAGTCGATAGGATATAAAATCGTAACCGACAGAGGAGATTATTCGGAGTAAATTAAATTCGGAATTCGGAATGCGTAATTCGGAATTATTAATTATATTATAAGTTATGCAAATAAAGCTTGGAAAGGAAAAATTTTATTATGGCAAAGTACGACAAACACTCGCTCAAAGCCGAGGAATTTATCAATGACGGTGAGATTAAGGACACCTTGAGATTCGCCGATGAAAACAAGGACAACCTTGAGCTTATCGACAAAATTATTGAAAAAGCAAAGCTGAGAAAAGGGCTTGACCACAGAGAGGCAAGCGTGCTTCTTGCCTGCGAAAACAAGGAAAAGCTTGACGAAATCTACGCCCTTGCAAAGCAGATTAAAAAGGACTTCTACGGCGACAGAATCGTAATGTTCGCACCGCTCTACCTTTCAAACTACTGCGTAAACGGATGTGTCTACTGCCCCTACCACGCAAAGAACAAGCACATCTGCCGCAAAAAGCTCACGCAGGAGGAGGTTAAAAACGAGGTAATTGCGTTGCAGGATATGGGACACAAGCGCCTTGCAATTGAAGCAGGCGAGGACCCTGTCAACAACCCGATTGAGTACATTTTGGACTGCATCAAGACGATTTATTCGATAAAGCACAAGAACGGCGCAATCAGGCGAGTGAATGTCAACATTGCCGCAACAACGGTTGACAATTACCGCAAGCTCAAAGACGCAGGAATCGGAACGTACATTCTGTTTCAGGAAACCTACAACAAGGAAAGCTACGAGGTGCTCCACCCCACTGGTCCCAAGCACAACTACGCCTACCACACCGAGGCTATGGACAGAGCAATGGAGGGCGGAATTGACGACGTGGGAATCGGTGTTCTGTTCGGACTGGAGCTTTACCGCTACGAGCTTGCCGGAATTTTAATGCACGCCGAGCACCTTGAGGCGGTACACGGCGTTGGCCCTCACACCATAAGCGTGCCGAGAATCAGACGTGCCGACGATATTGACCCCGACGTGTTCGACAACGGAATCGACGACGAAACCTTTGCAAAAATCGTTGCAATCATCAGGATTGCCGTACCGTATACGGGAATGATTATCTCGACAAGAGAGAGTCAGAGCGTGCGTGAAAAGGTGCTCGGACTCGGTGTTTCGCAAATCAGCGGTGCGTCACGCACAAGCGTAGGCGGCTATGTTGAGCCTGAGGAAGAGGACGAAAACTCGGCTCAGTTTGACGTGTCTGACCAAAGAAGTCTTGACGAGGTTGTAAGGTGGCTTATGGAGCTTGGCTACATTCCGTCGTTCTGCACCGCCTGCTACCGTGAGGGCAGAACGGGCGACCGCTTTATGTCGCTTTGCAAGAACGGTCAGATTCAGAACTGCTGTCACCCCAATGCACTTATGACGCTTGAGGAGTACCTTATGGACTACGCAAGCGAAGAAACAAAGGAAATCGGCGAAAGGCTCATTGAAAAGGAGCTTTTGAAGATTCCGAACGAAAAGGTAAGAAAAATTGCAACCGAGCATATTGCCGACATTGCAAACAACAATAAACGTGATTTCAGATTTTGATAGTGTGGAGTGTTGAGAGTGGAGTGTGGAGTTTCGGGTCGCTACGCTCCGTATTTATAATAATGCGTGTTGTTTGGATAAATTAGTTTGCTGAATTTATGTTGATATATCGGTAACATTTATTATTTAAG
>CAMBNE010000047.1 GCA_945868935.1 uncultured Clostridia bacterium | reverse complement strand
AGTGAGTTTATTTTTTATTACGGTAAAAATTTTAAAAATCTTAATAATTTGTCCGTGTCTTGTCACAGTCGGTATGGTAAGATAAAGACACAATAAAGAAACAAACGAAAGGAGGAAAAGAAAATGATTGATTACCTTGGTAGACTCTTCAGCCATTGGATGGACTCATTGTTCTAAGAAAAAACACCGCAAATATAAATATCAAAAACGAAAGGAAAATAAAATGCAGGCAATTATTGATTTCTTTATCAGATTATGTTATGCAGATGTAATTGACTGATAAAAGTAAAAATTTTTTGAGAATTGAAAATAAAATAATAAGCTAAGGTCGGGTAATTCACAACGAATACCCGACCTTTTTTATATTAATCTTGCAAAACATATTGACAAACATCTATATATTTAATATAATACTACTCAGACGTTATTTTGTCGGAGGTGCTTTTATGAATTTTGATGAGAAGAAAATTGCTGATGTTTTTAAGGCGTTCTGCGATGAAAATCGTATCAGAATTTTGAAACTCCTGACTACAGGTGAGAAATGTGCTTGCGAGCTGCTTGATGAGCTCAACATCACACAACCAACGCTGTCGCACCATATGAAGATTCTTTGCGATTCCGGCATTGTAGTCGGAAGAAAAGAGGGCAAGTGGATGCACTATTCTATATCAGCCAAGGGTGTTAAGAAAGCGAAAAAATATCTTAATGCTATTGCAAAGACCGACGAGTAATAAAAAGGAGGAAAAATATAATGAACAGAGCAGGCAGGGCAATAGAATTGTTTAATAATAACTTTAATTGTTCTCAGGCAGTTTTTACTGTTTTTGCAACTGAATACGGCATAAGTGAGGAACTGGCGTTAAAGCTCGCAACTTCCTTTGGCGGCGGTGCAAGAAGCGGTGAAATGTGCGGAGCTGTTTCGGGAGCACTTATGGTTTTGGGATTAAGATACGGTCACTTTATTGCCGAAAATAATGAGCAAAAGCAAAAAGCTTACTCTTTGGCTTGTGAATTTGTAAATCGATTCAAAAAATTGAATAATTCAATTGTATGTCGTGACTTGCTCGGCTATGATTTGTCCAGAGAAGATGAGTTTGAAATAATAGCATCTAAAGGATTGTTCAAAACAATTTGTCCGAATATGGTTAGAGATGCAGTTAATATTCTTGAGCAGATGCTATGCGAATATGAATAAAAATTAACCGTGCTTTTTATTGCACGGTTTAAATAAATATTACATATAGATAAATTTATATATAACTATATAAAGGATAGGTTATGGAAACTATAAAATTTATTTGGGACTCTTTTCAGAATGAAGTCCTCGGTATGCAATGGCTTAGCAGACTTATAAGTTGGATATTAGAATCCTGCGGTCTTGATACTTCAGAAAAAATCGGCGGAAGTATTCAGTTCTTTATTTACGATACCATAAAGATTATGATACTTCTCGGGGTGCTCATTCTGATTATTTCCTATATACAAAGCTATTTTCCGCCGGAGAGGACAAAAAAGATACTCGGCAGATTTCACGGAATATGGGCAAATATTATTGCGGCTCTGCTCGGTACTGTAACGCCGTTTTGTTCCTGTTCGTCAATTCCGCTTTTTATGGGCTTCACAAGTGCCGGACTTCCGCTTGGCGTAACTTTTTCATTTCTCATTTCCTCTCCGATGGTTGACCTCGGCAGTCTTGTATTGTTAATGAGTATTTTCGGGTGGAAGGTCGCATTGATATATGTTGTGCTCGGGCTTGTGATTGCAGTTGCAGGCGGTACGCTGATTGAAAAGCTCCGGCTTGAAAATCAGGTGGAGGAATTTATCCGCAACGGTCACGCAATAGATATTCCGCAGGAGGAATTGCATTTCAGGGACAGATTAAAATATGCGTGGGAGCAGGTTGTTGCTACAGCTAAAAAAGTTTTTCCTTATGTGCTTATCGGTGTCGGAATCGGTGCTATTATTCATAACTGGATACCCCAAGATTTCATTGTCACGATACTCGGTGACAATAACCCGTTTGGCGTAATTCTTGCAACAATAGCAGGCGTTCCTATGTACGCTGATATTTTCGGTACAATCCCTATAGCCGAGGCTCTGCTTTCAAAGGGTGCGTTGCTTGGCGTTGTCTTGTCATTTATGATGGGTGTAACTACGCTGTCTTTGCCGTCGATGATTATGCTGCGCAAGGCAATAAAACCGAAGCTTCTCGGAATCTTCATTGTCATATGCACGGTTGGAATTATAATTGTAGGATATTTCTTTAATCTGATTCAACCGTTAATTTTATAATTTTTTCGGAGGTAATACTATGTCATTGTTTAATTTTGGAAAGAAAAAAGAAGAAAAGAAAGATATTCCTTGTGGCTGCAACTGTTGTTGCTCTGCAAATGAGGTAAGCGAAAATACAAATGAATGTTGCGGAAAAACTGTAAACGGAATCTGCTGCATCAAAGTTTTAGGAGCAGGCTGCAAATCCTGCCACGAAATGTACGAAAACGCAAAGCAAGCTGTTAATAATATGGGTTTGAATATTGAAGTTGAGTACATTACCGATATGAAAAAAATTATGGAATACGGCGTTATGAGTATGCCTGCACTCGTGGTAAATGAAAAGGTCGTGTCGCAGGGCAAGGTGTTAAAACCTGACGATATTAATAAACTGCTGAATAAATAAAAGCGGTTATGTAATTTTCTTTAGCTTGCTTGTTTTCCTCATATTATGATTCCAAAATTTGTTTCAAAACTTGAAAAAATTACAAATAATATTTTAAAAATTGAAGTGAACAATACTATTGCGGCAACAAATTGAGAGGTCAAACAGCCGCGTGAAATATAAAGATAAATTTAGAAGTTTTGAAAAAAAGGAGAAAACAAACTATGTCAAGTAATAAGAATCAGCTTAACGTGCCTCAGGCAAAGGAAGCAATGGAGCGTTTCAAGATGGAATGTGCAAACGAAGTAGGCGTGAACCTCAAGCAGGGCTATAACGGCGACATTTCTGCAAGAGAAGCAGGCTCCGAAGGCGGACAGATGGTTAAAAAGATGTTACCCGTACGAAATAAGAGCTACATACGCAATAACCGCAACGCACAGGGGCACCGTCAGGAGGTAACATATAGGGTAAGAGTAACCTATTAAAAACGGCTTGCCTATCGCATTTTTTAGGCTTAATAGAATAATAAACGCCACTCCTCGAAAGGCAGAAATCACCCTCAGCCTTTCGGGGATATTTTTATAAAATCTGACACCAATAATAATTATATGATGATACAACTGCGAAATACGAAAAAATCAAGTTTTTTTGCTTAGCAAATTTTTAATATATTAAAGAACGAATGACATTGACAAAAGAAAGTAATAATAATATAATGAAAATAGAATAATACTATTATTGAAAAATTAATATAATTAAAAGAGGAATATTAATGGATTTATACAGAGATGAAATAATAAAAAGGCTTTTGCAGGTTGATGAAGATATGGCTTTGTTGGATACGACGCCCGATACGTATTCGTGCGTAATTGTAGGCGGAAGTGCACTTGTTCTGATGGAGAAGATTTACAGGTCAACGCACGATATAGATTCAATAGATGCCAGTGATGAAATCAAACCGCTTTTAGAAACCTATAACATAAATATGAATGTAAACGCATTCCGGATTAACTTTCCCGAAGATTATCTCGACAGAATTGTTGAGGTCGATATTCCTACAACAAAAGTGAAATTCTATACGGTATCGCTTGAAGATTTAGTTGTATCTAAATTATGCGGAATGAGAGGAAAAGATGTTGAGGATATTGAAAATGAACTGGTATATAAAGATTTAAATTGGAAATTGTTAGATGAATTGATTGATGAAGTTTGTTACGGAATGCTTAATGATTTTGATGTAAATGTATTGAAATCAAATTATGAAAACTATAAGGAGAGATTCAGATGAGAGAATTGACATTCAAAGGTTACTTGCTTTCACAGCTTCAGGAGTTATCGGATTTTAACAGTACCTCTCTTTACGCTTTCTCTCAGCTTGCCCGTAACAACGCACGATTAAAAGATGTGCTAAGTTTGTATCTGGTGATGTACACAGAAGAAAATCTGAGAAGTAAGCTATTAAAAAAATACGATTATCTGAACAGTTCCTGCGAAAAGCTTAATGGGCTTGATGACGATAATGCGGAAACCTATTTACAGAAAGACAGCTTGAGTGAATACAGAATGGTTTATAATAATTTCTTATATCAGCGAAACCGTAAGGAACAGGAAGACAGGCTTAAAATAATGATGTATAAGAGAATTTCAGAAGTTAAGCAGGCTAAATGCGTTACCAATTATCGTATATATAAAGAGCTGAACCTGAACCCCGGAAATGTAAATGCATTTTTAAAAAACGAAGATACAAGCAAGGTGAGTTTAGACACGGCAAGAAAAATATTAGCGTTCGTTAATGAATACAAAATATGAAATTTGCTGAAAATTATTAGAAAAGGAGCGATTTAGAAGAAAATCAGAAGAGTTTATGCGAATATAAGTTGATTTTATTAGAAAATCATTAAAACTATGCGAAATTCTCTTAAAATCCGAAAATTTTAAGAATAGAAATACTTACGATTTGCCAAGTGAATTCCAGATTTGCTTGGCAATTTTATATTTCTTAAAAAATTTTTGAAAAAATTTAAAATCTCCTTGATTTTGTCCGTATCTTGTCACGGTCGGTTTGTTATGATATAGACACAATAAAGAAACAAACGAAAGGGGAATAAAAATGCAGTCTATTATTGATTTCTTTATCAGATTATGTTATGCAGATGTAATTGACTGATAAAAGAAAAAAATAAAAAACTTTTAAAAATCACGAAAATTTGTCCGTATCTTGTCACAGTCAGTATGGTAAGATAAAGACACAATAAAGAAACAATCGAAAGGAGGAAAAGAGAATGACTTATTATTTCGTAAGATTTTTCGTCAATTGGGATGGAGTCATTATTTAAGATAAAAGCACAACGAAAAACGAATGTCACAATAAGTAAGGATTTGTAGAACGAATGATAATTGAAAACAGAAGAAAGCCAAAGGTCGGGTAATTCACAACGGATACCCGACTTTATTTTATGCTAAATTATGATAAACAGAGTTGTTTATCTTGAAAACTAATGTAAAAAGCCTATAATAAAAGTATAGAAAAAATCAGGGGCAGAGCTATGGACAAATTTGATGTTTTAAGAAAATACTTCGGATATTCCTCGTTCAGGAAAGGTCAGGAAGAAATGGTTGATTGCCTGTTGTCGGGCAGGGATGCTCTCGGCATAATGCCTACGGGTGCAGGCAAGTCAATATGCTATCAGGTGCCTGCAATTATGCTGAACGGTATTACGATTGTTGTTTCACCGCTGATTTCTCTTATGAAGGATCAGGTAAATGCTCTTGTTCAGCAGGGTGTAAAAGCGGCGTATATCAACCGCTCGCTGACCGATACGCAATATGACAAGGTTTTGAAAAATGCGGCTTTGGGAAGCTATAAAATAATTTATGTCGCACCCGAACGGCTGGACTCAATCGGCTTTGTAAATTTATGCAGAAGAATAAAAATTTCAATGGTCGCCGTTGATGAGTCACATTGTGTTTCGCAGTGGGGACAGGATTTCCGTCCAAGCTATCTTAACATTAATAAATTCATTTCTATGCTACCGAATCGTCCGATAATCGGAGCTTTTACCGCAACCGCTACCGATGAAGTCAAAAAGGATATTATAAATATTTTACAGCTTAATAATCCTACCGTAGTGACTACGGGCTTTGATAGACCAAACCTGTTTTTCTCTGTATTAAGACCTGCGAAAAAGGATGACAAGCTTGTTGAACTGTTAAGAGAACGCAAGGGAAAGTCTGGAATTGTTTATTGCTCAACACGCAAAAAGGTTGAAAGCGTTTGCGATTTTCTTATCGAAAAAGGCTTTTCCGCAACACGCTATCACGCAGGCTTGAGCGACGAGGAGCGTATTAAAAATCAGGACGATTTTGTCTATGACCGCAAACCGGTTATGGTCGCAACAAATGCGTTCGGAATGGGCATAGATAAATCTAATGTTTCTTATGTCATCCACTACAATATGCCGAAGAATATCGAAAGCTATTATCAGGAGGCTGGCAGAGCAGGGCGTGACGGTCAGGAGGCGGATTGTATTCTGCTTTACGGAGCAGGGGATGTGCAGACCTGCCGATACTTTATCGAAAACACCGAGCCGAATCCACAGCTTACACCCGAGCAGAACGAGATGTTTAAGCAGAGGGAGGAAGAACGCTTAAAGCATATGATTTTCTATTGCAGGACAAGCGACTGCCTGCGTAATTATATGCTCAGATATTTCGGCGATGAAGCAGAGGATAACTGCGGAAAATGCTCAAACTGCCTGACAAAATTTGAAACAGTAGATGTTACGGTTGAAGCGCAGAAAATCCTTTCCTGCATAATCAGAACAGGACAGAAATGCGGCGCAGCAATGATAGTCGATGTTCTCCGAGGAAAGGTGAACGAAAGAATAACATATTTCGGACTAAATAATCAGTCAACCTTCGGCATAATGAAGGACTCAAAGCCCACAGAAATAAAGTACATAATTGAAAAGCTTGAAGAACAGGGATATATCATATCAGTAGGAGCAGGCAAGCCGATACTCAGGGTTACAGAAATGAGCTATCCCGTACTCAAAGGCAAAGCGAAAGTAAATGTCAAGAAAACTATCAGAATTAAATCCAAAGAGAAAACCGTTGAGGAAACAGTTGATATTCCGCTGTTTAATATTCTTAAGCAAATCAGGTACGAGATTGCAAGCAAAAAGGGAGTGCCTGCATTCCTGATTTTCTCAGACGCATCACTTGCAGATATGTGCAGAAAACTGCCTACAACACCCGAAGAATTCTTAGCAGTTAATGGTGTAGGCGATAATAAGCTAAAACAATACGGCGACCGTTTTATATCAGTGATTGCCGAATATAAGGCAACAGGAGTTGAAAGAACAGACGAGCAAGACCGTCAAAACGACATTAAAAAAGCGGAAGAAAGCGAATTCGACACCGCCTATGAACCTTGGACAGAAAAAGAAACAGAGAAGTTAATATTTGAATACGAAGTAGGAATCCCGATAGACAAAATCGCCAAAAATCACGGCAGAACAAAAGAAGAAGTCAGAAGCAGACTTAATAAAGAGGGATTAATTGAAGAATAGCTGTGGCTAATTTGATATTCTTTTATT
>CAMBNE010000046.1 GCA_945868935.1 uncultured Clostridia bacterium | reverse complement strand
ACACGGCACGCCGTGTCCCTACGTCAACGTTGCTATAATTCCAACGCTAAATTATCGTTTAATTGCAAAAACCGCAGAAGCAAGTTTATGCGACCTGCCTCTGCGGTTAATTATTTCATATTAATTCCGATTAAGAATCAGTCGAATCAGTTTGCGTCGTCAAAGCTTGCGAGCTTTTCAAGATGAGCGTACTTCTTCTCAGCTACCTTTTCAGCCTCTGTAAAGAGCTCTTCTGCTCTCTCGGGGAATGAACGGGTAAGTGAGTTGTAACGAACTTCGCCCATGATGAAGTCACGGTAAGAAGCAGAAGGAGCCTTGCCGTCGAGCATAAACGGATTCTTTCCTTCGTCAGCAAGACGGGGATCGAAACGGAAGATGTTCCAGTAGCCAGCCTCAACTGCCTTCTTCTCCTCGAGCTGTGCAATACCCATACCGCCCTTGATACCGTGGTTGATACAGGGAGCATAGCAGATGATGAGTGAAGGACCGTTGTAGCTTTCAGCCTCTACCATAGCCTTGAGCACCTGATTGTTGTCAGCACCCATAGCGCACTGTGCAACGTATACATAGCCGTAGCTCATTGCGATAGCTGCGAGGTCTTTCTTCTTAACAGCCTTACCTGCTGCTGCGAACTGTGCAACAGAGCCGACAGGAGTAGCCTTTGAAGCCTGACCGCCTGTGTTGGAGTAAACCTCTGTATCGAATACGAGGATGTTTACGTTTTCGCCTGATGCGATAACGTGGTCAAGACCGCCGAAGCCGATATCGTAAGCCCAGCCGTCGCCGCCGAAGATCCACATTGACTTCTTAGCAAGCTCGTCCTTGTCAACAAGAGTCTTCTTAACAAGCTCGCCAACCTTAGCGTCCTCTGTGTTCTTCTCAAGCTCTGCAATAAGAACGTCTGTTGCAGCACGGCTTGAAGTAGAGTCTGTTACTGTGTCGAGGTAGTTCTGACAAGCTGTCTTAAGATCAGCGCTGTCAGTATCCTTCTGGATATTTTCAACATATTCAATAAGTCTGTTGCGGATAGCCTTCTGACCGAGAGCCATACCAAGACCGAACTCTGCGTTGTCCTCAAACAGTGAGTTCTGCCAAGCGGGACCGTAGCCCTTCTTGTTCTTTGTGTAAGGTGTTGCAGGAGCAGAAGCACCCCAGATTGATGAACAGCCTGTTGCGTTAGCGATGAACATTCTGTCACCGAAGAGCTGTGTAACGAGCTTAGCGTAAGGTGTTTCACCGCAGCCTGCGCAAGCGCCTGAGAACTCGAGGAGCGGCTGTTTGAACTGGCTGCCCTTAACTGTTGAGAACTTGAATTTCTCAGCAACCTCGGGCTTCTCGTCTATTGTGAGAGCGTAGTCAAAGATAGCCTGCTTTGAACGCTGTGAGTCGATAGGCTTCATTGTAAGAGCCTTTTCGCCCTTCTTGCCCGGACATACGTTAGCGCAAGCGCCGCAGCCTGTACAGTCAAGAGTTGAAACAGTCATAACGAACTTTAAGTCCTTAAGACCAATCATAGGAATTGCGTCTGTGCCCTCGGGAGCAGCAGCAACCTCTGCGTCAGTCATAGGAACGGGACGGATAACAGCGTGAGGACAAACGATTGCACACTTGTTACACTGGATACAATTCTCTGAGTTCCATTCGGGAACGTCAACAGCGATACCTCTCTTTTCAAATGCAGAGGAGCCGTTGGGAGCTGTACCGTCAACGTGGTCCATAAATGAGGATACGGGGAGCTGGTTACCCTTGTAGGAGTTAACAGGCTTTAAGATGCCGTTTACATACTCAACGAGTGCGCCCTGACCTTCAGCCTTATCTGCAACAGCGTCGTCTGTGCAGTTTGCCCAGTCAGCAGGAATTTCAACCTTCTTGAGGTCTTCCATACCACGGTCAATAGCAGCGTAGTTCATATCTACGACAGCCTGACCTTTCTTCATATATGATTTCTTTGCAGCAGCCTTCATAAGCTCTTTTGCCTTTTCAGCAGGGATAATGTCTGCAATCTTGAAGAATGCCGACTGAAGAACTGTGTTGATTCTGCCGCCAAGACCGATTTCCTTACCAATCTTGATACCGTCGATTGTGTAGAAGTTGATATTTCTTTCAGCAAGAATTCTCTTCATCTTGCCGGGAAGTCTTTCGGAAAGCTCCTCAACGTCCCAAGGACAGTTAAGAAGGAATGAACCGCCTTCCTTGAGGTCGTCAACAATGTCGTACTTGTCAACGTATGAGGGGTTGTGGCAAGCTACGAAGTCAGCCTTTGAAATGTAGTAGGTTGACTTGATGGGTGTATCACCGAAACGGAGGTGAGAAACTGTAAGACCGCCCGACTTCTTTGAGTCGTATGCAAAGTAGCCCTGAGCGTACATATCTGTGTTGTCGCCGATGATTTTGATTGAGTTCTTGTTAGCACCGACAGTACCGTCAGCGCCGAGACCCCAGAACTTACAGCTGTGTGTGCCCTTGGGAGTTGTGTCGGGATTCTCAACAATCGGGAGAGAGAGGTTTGTAACGTCGTCAACGATACCGATTGTAAATCTCTTCTTGGGAGCTTCGCTTTCAGCGTTTCTGTAAACAGCGATAATGTCGCCGGGTGTTGTATCCTTTGAGCCGAGGCCGTATCTGCCTGTGAATACCTTTACGCCTGCGAAGTCAGAGTCGTTGATAGCGGCAAGAACGTCAAGGTAGAGAGGCTCGCCGTGTGCGCCGGGCTCCTTTGTTCTGTCGAGAACAGAGATTGTCTTGACAGTCTTGGGAAGCTCGCTGAGCATATAGTCAGCAACGAAAGGTCTGTAAAGACGAACCTTAAGAAGACCAACCTTTTCGCCTGCGGCGTTGAGGTAGTCAACAACTTCTTCTGCACAGTCGCAGACTGAACCCATAGCAACGATAACGTGCTCAGCGTCCTCTGCACCGTAGTAGTTAAAGGGTTTGTAGTCAGTGCCGATTTTAGCGTTGACTTTGTTCATATATTCAACTACAACCTCGGGAACAGCGTCGTAGTACTTGTTACAAGCTTCTCTTGCCTGGAAGAAGATATCGTCGTTCTGAGCAGTACCTCTTGTTACGGGGTGCTCGGGGTTAAGCGAACGGCGGCGGAACTCTTCAACAGCGTCCCAGTCGAGCATATCTGCAAGGTCTGCATAATCCCACTCTTCAATCTTCTGAATTTCGTGAGAAGTTCTGAAGCCGTCAAAGAAGTGGAGGAAAGGAACTCTGCCCTTGATAGCTGCAAGGTGAGCAACTGCTGCAAGGTCCATACATTCCTGAGGGTTGTTTGAGCAGAGCATTGCGTAACCTGTCTGACGACAAGCGTAAATATCGGAGTGGTCACCGAAAATTGAAAGAGCGTGGCTTGTGAGCGCACGAGCCGAAACGTGAATTACGCCGGGGAGAAGCTCACCTGCCATCTTGTACATATTGGGAATCATAAGGAGCAAGCCCTGTGATGCTGTGTAAGTAGTTGTCAGAGCGCCTGCTGCGAGCGAGCCGTGAACAGCACCTGAAGCACCGCCCTCGGACTGCATTTCTGTTACCTGAACTTCTCTTCCGAAAAGGTTTTTAACGCCCTGTGCCGAGAATTTGTCGGTAAGGTCAGCCATTACGGAAGAAGGTGTGATAGGATAGATAGCAGCAACGTCTGTAAACGCATAGGAAACGTGAGCAACAGCGCTGTTACCATCCATGGTTTTCATTTTTCTTGCCATTGGAATTGTCCTCCTTTAATAATCAGCGGAAAATATATAAAATTTTGCCGCAGAAGTTGTGAATACACAAGTATAAACAAATATATACTGTATCACCCTTGATTTTATCACTAAAATCACTATTTGTAAAGCCTTTTCGACATTTTAGTTTCATAATATAAGCAGGTTTTTTGCACAGCGTCAGCGGTATATCCAAAATGTTATTTTATGGAAAACAGAAAACCGTCAAAACAAATCCTGATAAATTTTTATCAATTATTTTGTATATTGACAACGCAGGATATAAAATATAAAATTGAGATATTAAAGTCTTTTATTTCTTGTTTCAAACTTCACCGAAAGGAATTCAATATGAAAAAAATATATGCAAAAATCATTTCACTTTTACTCGTTACTTTAGCTGCGGCGGCTTTTTCGGGCTGCGGCGACAACGGCTCGTCATCTTCGGCACAGCAGACAACCGCCCCTGCAACTTCTGCTCAGGAAACGACTCAGGCAAAGACTCCGAACGGTAATAACGCAAACACGAATCTTCCGTTCCCGAAATACGCCGAAAACGGCGACGATTTTACGGGTGCGTGGAAAATCACCGAGGGCGAAGGCTCTCAGTACGGCAGTTTTGTTTTCTGCTTCAACGGAGAGGGCAGAGCGGCTATGGTTATTGACAACTCGGGCTACTTCGGCAAATACGAGGTTGAGCAGAAGAACGGCAAAAACACCTTTACAACTCAGATGATTTTCGGACTCAACGGCGAGTACACCTACAAGCTCTCTGACGACAAAAATACAATTACGCTGACAAATAACGAGGATAACTCCGCAACAACAATGCAGAGAGTCGAAAGCTTTGACTGCGTTCCGAGCGTTGAGAAAGTAAAAATCGACGAGGATTTGCTCGGTGCGTGGAAGTCGGAGGACGAGGACACCTTTTACTTTGACGAAAGCGGAATAATGTATCACAATCAGTACAACACAATGTTCAACTATGCCGCTTATACGGCGGAAAATTCGAAGATTACTGCGACATATTCAATGGGCGGCGAAATGACAGACGAGTACGAGTATTCTTTTGAGGGTGCTAAGCTCAGATTAAACGGCTACGAGTACGAAAGAATTTCCGATAGCGAAATCGAGTAACCGCCGACTTGACAATTTCTGAAAATCTGATATAATAAAAACAGATAAGGCAGACCGTATAAGCGGTTAGCCCCTAAAGAAATCTAATTTAAGAAATAAACCGTTTCTTTGGAGAGTGGCGGTTTATTTCTTTTTTATTGCAATGATTGTATATAACATAATTACTAAAACTATTATTATGTACTCCATCAGCAACACCCCCTTGCAGGGGCAAGACTTAACCGCCTACCGTATAGGTTGCCTTATCCGTAAAAATTATATCACATCTTGTCTGAAAAAACAACAGGACAGCTCATATTAAAAAGCTGTCCTGTTTATTAATATCTATTATAATTTCAATCAGCCTTGCGACGCCGTCGCTGTTGTTGGACGGAACGATTATGTCGGCGCAGTCAAGACACAGCCTTGACGCATTTTCAACAGCCGCACCAAGTCCTGCCTGCTCAATCATATCGGCGTCGTTGTCTGCGTTTCCGCAGGCGCAGGTGTTCTCTTTTTTAACACCGAGATGAGCGCAAAGCCACTCCACACCACTGCTCTTTGTTGCGCTTTTGTCCATAAATTCAATGAAATTCTCGGACGACGAGGTGATGTAAAATCCGCTTGTGTTGTCGCTGATAAGCTGTCTTATGTGCGCTCTTTTTTTTGCGTCGGTACAGATAATTTCAATGCTATCAAGCTCTTTGCGGTGATTGTAAATAAAATTCCGCATATCGTCAATGTGACCGTGCGAAGCCTTGACGTAGTCAACGTAAGCCTCACTGCACCCGTATTTCAGCGGATTTGCAGTGTAGCGGCTGTCGGTGTAGGTCAGTCCGTCAACGTAAGCCTCGAAAATCAAATCGTGCCCTTCGGTGATTTTCAGCAGACTTATTACGTCATTTTCACTTACCGGAGTGGAATGAATACGTCTGCCGCTTTTGTCGTGAACAGACGCACCGTTAGAGGTTATCGAGTAATTAAGCCCCTCAATTTCAAGCACATTCTTCGGCATTGAGCCGTACGGTCTGCCGCTTGCGGCAACAACCTCAATTCCGCTTGCAATCGCCTTTTCAAGCGAACGCTTTACCCTGTCGGAAAGCGTGTTGTTGTCGGTAAGAACAGTGCCGTCAAGATCGAGGGCAATAAGCTTTATTTCCTTTGAGTTCATAAATTATCCTTTTTGTTTTTGGAAAGAAATTCGTCGATTAATTCGGCGGCATAGCGGCAAAGCTCGGAGCACGGACGGTTCTTGTAATACTGTGCCGTACGCTTTTGCGGAGTGGGGTCGTCCTTGCCCTCTATGCGAAGTCCGAGCAGTTCACGGCAGATTATCGAGCCGTTGTCGGCTTTGAACTTTTCCGCAAGCGACTGAACGTTTTTATAAAGCTGTGACTTTTCGTCGTCACCGTTCGCAAGTCCGAGGACCATATACATTCCGCTGACTGTTCCGCACACCTCACGCAGTCTGCCCATTCCTCCGCCGAACGGAGCGGCAAGCATTGCGGCGGTGTTTTTGTCAAAGCCCAGCTCGTCGCAGAAGGCAAGCAGTACCGCCTGAGCGCAGTTGTAGCCGCTTTCGAAATTCTGTTTTGCAATTTCACCTTTGGTCATAGTATCACCAACTTTTATTAGTGTGGAGTTTGGAGAGTGGAGTGTGGAGTTTTGGTCGAGCGGATAGCTTGCAATAAAATAAAACTTTGTTGCCCGAATTTATTTATATTGCGGCTTTGCCGCAGAGGTGGTTTTTCATAATTGTAGCGGCGAACTGTGTTTGCTAAAACAAATATCTATATAGAAGGCAGGAAAAGCAAACAAGCCTTTCCAAACAACACACTATTATATATTCGGAGCGGAGCGACCCTTAACTCCACACTCCACACTTCACACTCCAAACTGAAAAGTAACCGAGTTCCTCGGTTACTTTTGGCTCACATTTCAGTTACGATTTCTGCGATTGTTTTTCCCGGAGGAATCATCGGAAGAACATTCACGTCGGGACTGATTACGCAGTCAACCAGAACAGGCTTTTTCAAATCAAACGCCTTCTGTAAAACAGGCTTAATCTCCTCGGGCTTTGTGATTCTCATTCCCTCAACGCCGAATGCGTTTGCAAGCTTTACAAAATCCGTTGCCCTGTGGGGGTCGGTCTGAGAAAAGCGACTGCCGTAAAACAGCTTCTGCCACTGCCTTACCATACCGAGCACGCTGTTGTTCATAACAACGATTACAACAGGCAAATCGTACGACTTCATCGTTACAAGCTCGTTTAAGTTCATATGGAAGCTTCCGTCACCCGTTATGAGGAAAACTCTCTTGTCGGGGTGAGAAACCTGTGCGCCGATTGCGGCACCCATACCGTAGCCCATTGTGCCCATTCCGCCCGAGGTGAGCAGAGTCTTTCTCGCTTCAAATCTGCTGTACTGTGCAACCCACATCTGGTGCTGTCCAA
>CAMBNE010000045.1 GCA_945868935.1 uncultured Clostridia bacterium | reverse complement strand
TTCCGGGACCGATTTCGATTACTCCTACTCCCTTGCGTGCCCCCGAAAGCTCAGCCATTCTCGGACATACAGACGGATTAATCAGAAAATTCTGACCGAGGGATTTTGAAAAGGTAAAGCCGTGACGGCTTAAAATATCTTTAATTGTGCCTATGTCGGATAATCTGTTCATCTTAAAATTCTCAAGCCTTTCGGATATTTATTTTTAAGTCTGCCGTTTGAAACCTTGCCAAATCCGGTTGTCATCTCATTTACGCAGACTGCCGTAAAGCCTTTTACATTATCGGAAACGGACATTTCTTCACCGTGCAGAAATGCTTTGATTTCATTGCTGTTTACGTCAAAATCGACAGCGTTGCGGCAATCTTCTTTCTTGGCGGAAGTAAATGCGCTGTGGTGAGGCTCAATTCTGTTTTTGTGAATATCACCGAGAATTACTCCTGCACGAAGTACCGACAAGCCTTTTGTATTAAAGTTATATTTCTTTGGTAGAATTATAACTTTATCTTTTACTGCTTTTATATTGTCACCGAAAGGACGGTTATAAAACAGGCTGTCATAAAAATCAAGGATTTCCTTATCGACCTTGCCCGATGAAACGTCCGGAATCTTTGTTTTTACATTCTCGCCTTTTTTGCGCAGTCTTGCTGCAAAGTGCCCCTCTCCTCCGTCCATCGGGAAAATTCTTCTTGCATAATCAAGCGTTGGTCTGCCGAAATTAACGCCTGAATCTTCAAGCTCAAAGTCAGGGTTTTCTAAAAGAAAGCGAGTTATAACGCCCTCGTTTTCTTCAACAGAAAAAGTACACGTGGAATAGACGAGCACACCCCCGCTTTTTAGAGCCTTTTTTGCGCTGTTAAGAATATTAAGCTGACGTTCGGCGCAGCTTTTGACGTGCTCCTCGCTCCACTCGGTCTGCGCCTCATGATTTTTCCGGAACATTCCTTCGCCGCTGCAGGGTGCGTCAACAAGCACTCTGTCAAAATGATTTGCAAGGCGTTCGCAGAGAACATCGGGATGGCAGTTTGAAACGACTGCGTTTGAGATTCCCATACGCTCAATATTCGATAAAAGAATATTAGCCCTGCTTTTGACGATTTCATTGCTCCACAAAAGCCCCGTACCGTTTAGCTTTGCTCCTATTTGCGTGCTCTTTCCGCCAGGTGCGGCACAGAGGTCAAGCACAAAGTCGCCCTCCTCAACACCGAGCATTTCAACTGCCGAGGTTGCAGACGGCTCCTGAATATAAAACGCACCGCAATGATGCAAAGGACTGTTGCCGAGTGAAGTAACCTCGTCGGGAATATAAAATCCCTCTTTGCAAAAGGACGTGTTTTTTAGCTCAAAATCAAGCAGACATTTAAGCGTATCGGGAGTGCATTTAAGTGTATTCACACGAAGTCCTCTGAAATTATCGGCTTCGTAATATTTTAAAAATTCGCTGTATTCATCACCTAAAAGTGATTTCATTCTAAATAAAAATTTATCCATTGAATAATTCCTGAATTTAGGTTAATAATATGGTCAAAGGGAGGTGTTAATATGAATTTTAATCAGAACAACAATCAGAATAACAACCAGAACAACAATCAGAACAAGAACCAGAACAACAACCAGAATAAGAATCAGCAGAATAACAACCAGAACAAAAGCCAGCAGAACAACAGATAATTACATTCTGCACAATAGCGGCAAGCCGTGGGCGCAATGGGGCGTTCACGGCTTGTTTACTTTTTCTTAATTAGTAACCGTATTCTTCGCCGATGATTATTACTTTAATTCTGTTTACGTGGCGCTGTTGTGCGCATACTACATAGTTGCAGCAGATTCTTGCATCGCTGTGGCAGCCTTCGCAAAGCTCTGCATTTTCTTTTCCGATTGAAACACAACTACCCTCTTTTGCGCAGTATGTATCGCAGTTAAGGCGGATTGTATTCTGCGGAGCGGCTACTGTTTTTACACGCTTAACTGCTTCGTCAATATTCTTTACAAGCTTATTTATTCCGCATACAACAACTACGCTTTTGGGTCCGTAGAGAATTGCTGCTACACGGTTTGAGTTGCCGTCAACGTTGTAAAGCTCGCCGTTTTCGGTTACGGCATTTGTGCTTGTGAAAAATGCGTCGGCAGTAAAGGTTTTGCGGTAAACCTCTTCAACCTGTTCACGTGTTATTCCCGGCGCAGACCTGTCAAGGTAATTGTAATCTGATGAAGTGATTATGTCGTAAACTCCGGTTTCCTTTAAAGTAACCGAGCCGCCGCTTGAAATTACGTCGCCTTTATTAATAATAGTTTTTACAAGTTCGCAGGCTTCTTCCTTTGTGTTGCAGAAATAAGGCTCCATTTTGTTGCGCTTTAAGTTCTGCATTGTTTTATCTATTCTTGCTTTGAGTTCTTCTGTCATTTTATTATCCCCTTTGTTTGTGAAAGTATCATTAATAGTATTATACTATATCATTTTGTTTTTTGCAATAAAAGGTGCAGAACAGCATTTTACCGCTCTGCACCTTTTAAAACTATTTATGGCTCTACAAACGGAACTCCGAAATACTGTGCAACCGACTGAGAAAGATTACGTGCTATATTGTTGATATTGTCACGAATCCATTGTGCTTCCTCGGGATTGTCGTGGTAGGCAACCTCAATCAATGCCGACGGAGCTTTTGTGCGCCGCACTTCTGCAAGCGTAGTAGTGGGAATTATGTCAACATCAGACGAATCGGGATAAACTTTTTTATAATTATCCTGAAGAATCTCCGCAAAGCGTTTGCCGGCTGTGCTTGTGGGGTAATAATAAATGTCTGCACCTGTGTATCTTCCTGCCGCATTCGGCGGTGCGGCGTTGCTGTGGATTGCAAGGTGCAAATCGGGATTTGCTTGGTTTGAATCTGTTATTGCCTGCGAAAGCGTCATATCGGGGCGGTTGCGGTCTACTTCTATTCCGCTTGCCTCAAGATACGGCTGCATTGCGTCAGCTATAAGATTCATATAATACTCTTCGTTTCCCCCGTCAACGTATGGATTATACTCCTGTAACGAGGGACTCAGATATACTTTAGGCATAGGATTTCCTCTTTTCGCAATAATCTAATCTTCATAATCCATAATATTCTGAAAATTGATTTTTGCGACAAGACTTAATATAAAACACCGTTTTGACATTGGAGCTTGCCAAAACGGTGTTTGATTATTTATTGTGTTTTCATTAGTCTAAACTAACTAACTTCTTCTGAATGCAGGTTACGTCTAAAATACTTACTCTGCCGTCATTGTTGTAATCAAAAACGGTGTCCATTCCGTAACGTGTTTTTACAATTTCTGCTAAATCTATGCCTGCCTTTTGTACTACGGTGGCATCCTTAATCGTAAGCTCACCGTCGTTGTCAGCATCTCCGAGCTTATACATATCAATTCCGATTGAAATTTCAAACAGCTTGTCGGTATCAATTACGCCGTTTTTAAGACCGTTTTCAAGGGTTATTACATCGTCGGTTTCGGGATTTACTGCAAGATAGCCGAAAATTGACGGTATACTGCGGCCTTCATTTTCTAAAATGTAATCGCCGTATCTTTCGGAAGCAGGCATTGGCTCTTCTAAATTATAACGTGCAGAAATCAAAAAATAACCGTTAAAGTTTTTAAAAACCGGAATTCCCACATATGTGATAATGTATTCATCAAGCTTATTGCTGTCAAGCATTGTCTGTGCAAGCTCTATAATTTTTAAGAAATTTTCAAACGAATAAATATCCGAGTTTTGTGTGGTAAGCTTGTAATCAAGAAGTTTTTGCTTTATTTCAGAAACTGATTTACTAGAATTTTCCTCATCCTGCGGATAGAGAAAATTTTCTTGTATCACAAATCTTATGTTGTTCATAAAATCATAGTCCGCCTGCGTTAAAACATCACCGAATTTGTTAAGCAGATAACAAACATAAGAATAACAGTTATTAATATCTGTTCTGTCTAATTCTGTTTCAACAATTTCATCCATATTCTCAGGCGGAGTTACTGCTCCGGCATATACACTTCCTGAAACAGCAAGTATTGTGCATAATCCTATTGATACGAGTTTTTTCAATAAATTCTTTTTCATAGTTTCCTCCTTTGAATTAATTAATATTTACAGATTCATTACCCAAATAAACAAGTTGTTTAGCCGAGGTTCCGCTTTTATTATAGAATGTAACATAGTACATTCCTTTTTCAAGATAAATACCTTTGTTTATCGGAATATATTGAAGCTTTCTTTTCCCTTCGCTTGTGATAATAAGAGTTGCCCTTTCTTTTTCAGAAAATCTTTCCGAATAAGATTTACCGCTTTCAGACTCAATATGGCAATAATATTCCTCATATTCAGCAGACTCGTATTTAGGTAAATAATGATACACCGAAGAAACGAATTCTATGCTCGGCTCTTCAAACGGAGGCTCTTCGGGTTGAGTGGGTGTGGGTGCAGCTGTAGGCGGTTCTGTGGGGTCTGTTACACCCTGAGTAGGATTTGTTATCGGTGTATCGGGGATAGCCGGTCTTTTAGTACTGCTTGTATTACTGTTTGAACCGCCGCTTGTTTCATTCGGTTCGGGATTCGTGACAACGCTATGAGGATTTGACGGATTCTTCCCCATACTGATTTGCTCATTTCCCTTTTTCGTGTCAGACGGATTTGTAGATTTCTGCCCGGAGCCTGTCTGCTGCTGCGTTGTAGCTGAAGAAATGTTATTTGTTATGGGATTTGGAATTGTTGGAATAACCGACAGGTTTGAAGAAGGGGTTGTGCTGTCAGTTACATCAAAAGCTGACGTGCCTGATGACTTTGCAGGGGCAACAGGATTCGGATTATCAATACCGAAATTTAAAAATACAACAGCACACAACGCACAGCAGAAAATAAAGCAGGCTGCCGAAGCGATTATATAGGGGTTCAAATAAGCAGGCTTCTTTTTATTCTTTTTTGGATTATTAATTGCGTTTTCAATCCAATTTTCAGGGGTTTTTACGCTTTTTATCTGATTAAAGTTTACCTTTTTCAAGCGTTATCACCTCCGTAAACAGATTTAAGAATTTCTCTGCCACGTTTCAGCAAAGATTTTACAGTATTCTCCTTTACATCAAGAATTTTGGCAATTTCACGCACCTTGTACTGCTCGCAATAATGAAGATAGAGCACGTCACGATATTTTGAAGGGGTTTTCATAAGTGCCCAAGATATATCGGAGCTGTCGCTGTTATTGACAAAGGCTTCATTTTCAATGCTGTCGAGGGGAATATGACGGCGGTTTTTGCGCAAATAGCTTGTACATTCGTTAATTGCCACTTTGATAAGCCACGCTTTAATGTGCTCATCATTTTCAAATTCGGGGGATTTATAGTACAGCTTTAGAAAAACATTCTGGTAGCAGTCCTCTGCATCTGCAAAATTCTGTAAACGCATTATACATACGCCTGTAACAGTATCAGAAAACTTTCTGACAATCTGTTCGTATGTAAGACCTGCAAACAGTTTTTCTGCCATATTATCTCCCTCCTCACTAATAATACGTGCAAAAAATGCTTTTGGTTGCAAATTTTTAGAAAAAATTGTAAAAAGTCTTACTGTGCAATACAAAATAAGTTTTTCGGATTGTACGGTAAGACTGACGGAATTATTATTTATTTTTCTTGTGTAATTTACGTTTTTTAAGCTTATTAATCAAAGAACGCAGACTGAAATTCTTTATCTGCTCGTGGTACACATAATTTATCTCGGCACAAATCATAAGGCAGACCATACAGAAATACAGCCAGATCATAATGCCTGCAAGAGTAGCAAGTCCGCCGTAAATTGAAAACCCGTTAAAATAATCAACATAAATTGAAATACCGAATGAAAGTACATACCAAGAGAGTGTGCAGAGAAACGCTCCCGGTAGCTGATATTTTATGCCGTACTCCTTGTGCTGTTTTCGGCTTATATTCGGGAAATTTCGGTACACAAGCGCAAAAAGCACTACAAGGAACAGAAAAACCAGAAGATAACGAAGATGATAGATGATTGCTACAAAATCAGGAAGATATTTTAAATATGGCGACAGCCACTCGTTGATTGACGTTCCGAGACCGATTATTAAAAGTGAAATAAGAATTATTGCGAAAAATGCAATTGTGTAGAACATCGCACGTATACGTAAAAACAACCAGTTTCTGTTTTCGTAGGCATCGTATATTCTGTTGAGCCCGTTTGTTATTGCGTGGATTCCCTGAGCTGCTGACCATAGTGTGATAATCAGCGTTATAAGAGAGATTCCAACTGCGTTTTTGTAGGCGTTTGTGAGAAACTCGGATATTTCATCTACTATCTGCTCCGAAAAGATGCCGCTTAATATATTTTCAATAAATTCAACGGGAATGTGCAGATTTTGTAATATTGAAACAATGAACATTGAAAGAGGTACTGCTGACAAAATCAAAAAGAATGCAGACTGACCTGCTATTGCAAAAATATTATCGTGAAGAATTTTACTTGTTATCGGCTCGAATCTGTCAATAAAATTTCTGACCGAATCAATATGCTTTTTTATTTTCATCAGAATACCTCCTTTCATATTTTTTTATATAGAATTATTTTCCGTTCTTCTTTTGCTGAACGTGGTAGGAAATGCGTGTGAGTGCTTTTTCGCTGACAAAATGCTGTAAAAACTTTGTGGCTTTCATTTCAAAGCCGGGTGTTATTATCATCTTGCCCTTAATTGTTTTGTCAACTGCATACTTTGCAACATATTCGGGAGTAAGCCCTCTTATGCAGAATTTTACGTTTGCAACGTCGTTAAAATTAGTCTGAACAGGTCCGGGGCAAAGTACGGA
This sequence comes from uncultured Clostridia bacterium, assembly GCA_945868935.1. Taxonomy (GTDB): domain Bacteria; phylum Bacillota; class Clostridia; order Oscillospirales; family Acutalibacteraceae; genus Ruminococcoides. Next base: position 471 of record CAMBNE010000045.1, on the reverse strand, counting down.
AACTTTTACGTTTATGTTATCTCTGCGGAGCTCCTCGTGAATTGCCTGAGTAAGACGGACTACATAATTTTTTGAAGCATAGTAGCTTGAAAAAGTCGGTCCTGCAAGAAAGCCTGCCGCTGAGCCGACGTTTAAAATATATCCGCTGTTGCGCTTTACCATATCCTGCAAAAAAAGCTTGGTAAGTACGTGAACAGCTACGATATTCGTATGGATAAGACCGATTTCCTTTTCAAGCGGAACTTCTGTGAATTTACCGTATGCGCCGAAGCCTGCGTTATTTACAAGAAAATCAATCTGCTCGTCCTTGAGATGCTCATACAAATCAAAGCTGTCCTGCTCCCTGCACAAATCGAGAGTGATTACTCTGACGCTAACGTTCTTTAATTCGTCACGCAGCTTATAAATCTTTTCTGGATTTCTTGCAACAACAATCAGGTCATAGCCCATTGAGGCAAGGTACTTTGCAAT
>CAMBNE010000044.1 GCA_945868935.1 uncultured Clostridia bacterium | reverse complement strand
AAATCCACAATAACGTCAAAGATTTTTCCCTTGATACATCTTACAAGCTTTACCTGCTGGCATACACGCTGAAAGTGCATGCCACGAACAACACCCGGTTGGTTATCAGCATAGAAAACCTCTGCAAGCTCGTGCTTTATTCCGTTAGCCTCAAACACTTCTTTTGAGTAGTCCTTGACAAATGCGCCTCTTGAATCGGTTGATACAAAAGGCTTGATAAGATATGCTCCCTCAAAATCAGTTTTAATAAATTCAAATTTCTGTAACATATATTCTTCTCCCGAAATAGCTGTTCTATATGAAGGTATGATAAGTTATTTTACAAAAACGAAGGGCAAAAATAATTTCGCCCTGTGTTATTTAACAGACCCGGAAAACCGCAGACAGCATTCACATAACACGGTCTGATTCTGATTATCTCAAAGAAAAACACAAATCAGGTGATACACGAATCAGATGTTGCTCTGAGGTGTTTCCTTAATCCAGTCCATTGTCATCCTTGTTCCGTCAGCGAAGGAAACAGTTGGCTTGAAGTGACAATCGTTTTCAAGGTCGGTTGTATCAAATACCTCAAGCGGCAAATCAACGCCTGTAAAAGGAATATCTCCGAAAACAGGAGTAATATCCGGAGCAAGCGCTTGCTGCATTTCCAATAAAAATTCTTTCAGAGGTCTTGCGTTGCCGCTTCCGATAACATATTCCTTGTTAGGTTTTCCGTATTCGCCAATTGCGACAAAGGCTCTGGCTAAGTCGTCAATGTATATAAAGTCATAATTCTGGGTGGCAGCCGTAAATTGAAGAGGCTCGCCGGACAGAATTTTTCTTATTGTAGAGTTAACAAGACGAGGTGAAATTTCACCAACGCCGTATGCGTTTGTAATTACTGCCCAGCAAAGGTCGATATCAAGACTGTTTGCAATGGGCTTACAGATTGAACGTGCAGCAAGCTTGCCGGCTCCGTAGATATAGGGCAGACCGGGCTTGCTTTCCTGTGCATAAATCGCCGAATAGGCTTCCTTTTCAGTGATAGTGCCTGCATTCACGAACTTTTTGCACTTCATTTTATCGGCTGTTCTCAAAGCCTGTGCAGTCCATAAAGCGTTTTGAAGCTGTATTGTTTCATCACATCTTAATGGACCGGCTGAACCAACCCACGCAAAGTGATAGAAAACATCAATATCTCTGTCGGTGATTTTGTCGTACAGACTTTCAATGTCGCCAAGCTCGCAATATATGATTTCGAGGTCGCAAAGGTTTTCTATATTACTGATATTTTCATTTGTATCCTTAATAACGGCATAAATTTTCACACCGCACTTACTCAATTCACTGCAGACGTGAGAGCCGATAAATCCGTTTGCTCCCGTTACAATAGCTTTTTTCATACTGTTTCTCCCGTTACAATAGCTTACTGTCAGCAGGAAACAGCGTCGCAGATTACCTTTGCCATATAATCAATCATTTCATCGGTCATACCCGGATAAACACCAACCCAGAATGTGTTGTTCATAATAAATTCTGTGTTTGTGAGGTCGCCGTAAACACGGTATGCGTCTGTTCCTCTTATCTGGTCAAAGCAGGGGTGCTTAATAAGATTTCCGCTGAAGAGAAGTCGTGTCTGAACATTATGCTCTTCGATATATCTTGTTACCTTGTTACGGTCAAGACCGGTTTCGGGTCTGACGGATATAAGGAATCCAAACCACGACGGTCTGCTGTTTTCAGCAGGCTGAGGGAGAATGATTCTGTCCTGAACACACTCAAGAGCTTTGTAAAGACGCTCCCAGTTGTGACGGCGGCGTTCAATGAATGAGGGGAATTTCTTGAGCTGTTCGCAGCCAACGGCAGCCTGAAGGTCAGTAACCTTGAGATTGTAGCCGAAGTGACTGTACACATACTTGTGGTCATAGCCCTGCGGAAGCTCGCCGTACTGACCGTCAAAGCGGTGATTACAGAAATTGTCACGACCTGACGGACAGATGCAGTCACGTCCCCAGTCGCGATATGAGAGAATGAGTCTGTTGAGCGTCGGATTGTCTGTATAAACGCAGCCGCCTTCGCCCATTGTCATATGATGCGGCGGATAAAAGCTGCTTGTACCGATATCGCCCCATGTGCCGGAGAACTTTGTTACACCGTCGATTGTATATTGAGTGCCGAGTGCGTCGCAGTTATCTTCCACAAGCCAGAGATTGTGCCTGTCACAGAAGGATTTTACTGCAGCAAGGTCAAAGGGGTTGCCGAGAGTATGTGCAATCATAACAGCCCTTGTCTTTTCCGAAAGCGCACCCTCAAGTTTTGTAATGTCGATATTATATTGAGGTACTGTTACATCGACGAAAACGGGAACAGCACCGTACTGGAGAATTGGAGTTACGGTTGTAGGAAATCCGCAGGCAACGGTGATAACCTCGTCGCCTCGTTTAATCTGACGGTCGCCGAGCTCAGGTGCGGTAAGAACAGAAAATGCGATAAGGTTTGCCGAAGAACCGCTGTTTACAAGATGAGCGTATTTTACGCCTATCCACTTTGCAAATTCCGATTCGAATTCGTCTGAAAAACGTCCTGTTGTAAGCCAGAAGTCAAGCATTGCGTCTGTAAGACTGCACATCTCCTTCTCGTCAAACACACGGGAAGCGTAGCTGATTCTGTCGCCGGGTTTAAAGGGTTCTTTCTTTTCCTTGAAGTCGTGATAATACTCCGTAACAAGTGCTTTGATTTGTTCACGAGCTTCTGCCTCGTTGTTCCAGTTACTCATAATTCTGTCCTCCGTAAAAATTATATTCAGATGTTTAAGAAGTTTTCAATCTGCTCGTCCATACACCTGCGAACGTCGCCTTTTTCAAGCCACACACGTGACCATTCAACCGTTTTTTCAACTGCGTCGGTAACGTGCCAGTGCGGTTTCCAGCCGAAAACGGACTTCAGCTTTGAGCAGTCGAGCTTAAGAAAATTCGCCTCGTGAACGGCGTTTTCTTCGCTTTTGTCAACACGTTTTATTTTTCCGTCCGTGTATTTTACAAACAAATCGACAAGCTCGCCCGTTGTTACACAGTCGCACTCGTCGGGTCCTACGTTGTAGTAATCTGCGAATTTAATGTTCTCATACTGTGCCTTTGCTATCATAAGGTAGGCATAGAGCGGCTCTAAAACGTGCTGATACGGACGTGTTGAGAACGGATTTCTCACAACGATATTCTCGCCCTTTTCAAGCGCACGGACGCAGTCGGGAATGATTCTGTCGTTTGCAAAATCTCCTCCGCCGATTACGTTGCCCGCCCTTGCGGTTGAAACAGCAACTCTGCCGTCAGCGAAGAAAGAATTTTTGTAGCTGTGAGTGACAAGCTCCGAACAGCTTTTGCTGTTTGAATAGGGGTCAAAGCCGTCAAGCGGTTCGTTTTCACGGTAGCCCCACTGCCACTCCTTGTTTTTGTACACCTTGTCGGTGGTTACGTTGAGAAACGATTTTACGCAGTCGCTCTGACGCACACATTCAAGAATGTTCACCGTTCCCATAACGTTTGTTTCATATGTATATGCAGGCATTTTGTAGCTGTCACGCACAATCGGCTGAGCCGCAAGGTGCAGGACAATTTCGGGCTTTGCCTCGTCAAACGCCTTTTTCAGTGAGTCATAATCACGAATATCGCCGATAACCGAGTTTATGTCATCAGCGATACCTGCAATATCAAAAAGATTCGGCTGAGTCGGAGGATTTAGCGAATAGCCCGTAACCTCGGCTCCCCAGCCTGATAAAATCTTACAAAGCCAGCTTCCCTTAAAGCCGGTATGTCCTGTTATAAAAACTCGTTTTCCTTTATAAAAGCCTTGCATCAGTCGTTCCACACCTTCCAGGGAGCTTTGTTTTCAGCCCACAGCCTTTCAAGCTTTTCCTTGTCACGCAGGGTGTCCATACACTGCCAGAAGCCGTTGTGCTTGTAGCACATAAGCTGATTTTCAGCGGCAAGCCTTTCCATAGGCTCACGCTCAAACATTATCGTATCGTCCTTTACGTAGTCGAGCACCTTCGGTGAAAGTACCATAAAGCCTGCGTTTATGTAGCCAGAGTCAACTGCGTTTTTTTCACGGAAAGCCCTGACTTCGTTGCTTTCCGACAAATCAAGCACACCGAAGCGGCTGTCCGGTTTTATTGCAGTCATTGTGGCAAGTCTGCCGTGACTTTTGTGAAAGTCAAGCAGAGCGTTTATGTCAACGTCGGCAACACCGTCGCCGTATGTCATAAAGAACGGCTCGTCGCCTATGTAGCTTTTAACTCTTTTAAGTCTGCCGCCTGTCATTGTGTTAAGTCCTGTGTCAACAACGGTGACCTTCCACTGCTCGGCACGCTTGTTGTGAACGATAATTTTGTCATCCTGAGTAAAATCAAAGGTAATGTCGGAGGTGTGCAGAAAATAATCGGCAAACCATTCCTTGATTACGTGCTGTTTGTAGCCTGCGCATATCACAAATTCGTTTATTCCGTAAGCGGAGTAAAGCTTCATAATGTGCCAGATAATAGGCATTTCACCGATTTCAATCATCGGCTTAGGCTTGAACTGCGATTCTTCGGAAATTCTTGTTCCGAATCCGCCTGCAAGTATTACTGCTTTCATCAGATACCCTCCATAAATCAATCGCTGTTATTTTGCACCTTCGCCTTTGAATACGGAAACTGCGGTTTTTAAAATAATCTTAATGTCAAAAAGCAGAGAACGGTTCTTGACGTAATAAATCTCCATCGCTCTGCGCCTTTTGTAGCTTGTGTCGCTTCTACCGTTTGCCGCCCAGAATCCCGTAAGGCCGGGCTTTACGCTTAACAGCATATCCTTGTATTCACCGTAAATTCTGGTTTCTACCTCCATAATCGGGCGAGGACCGACAATGGATAAATCACCTTTTAAAATGTTGAAAAGCTGCGGAAGCTCGTCAAGGCTTGTCTTTCTCAAAAACTTTCCGATTTTTGTAATTCGGGGGTCGTTTTCAAGCTTGAAATTCTTCTGAAACTCCTCTTTCTGCTCGGGAGTGAATTTTTCAATAAGCTCCTCGGCGTTCATTACCATACTTCTGAATTTGTAAATTCCGATTTTTTTGCCGTTTTTTCCGACTCTTTGATGTACAAAAATTACCGGTCCTTTGCTTGTTGCCTTTATTGCAATACTTATAATAATGAAAAACGGAGAAAGAAGAACTATTGCAATTGCCGAGCAGACAATATCGGCAAACCGCTTGATAAAATCATAAAAAGGTTTTTTTGCAACATATTTACTTGTTACTTTTGCAGTTTTAAGATTTCTTTTTTTCATTGATGTACCCATATATACTCATTTTAACACGTTATAAAAGTCGTTATTTATGACATAAACCAAAATTTGTCGAGGCACTCGACCGACCATTAATTCCGCATTCCGAATTCCGCATTCCGCATTAAATTATGGTTTATCTCACTAAAAGCGATAAGCGAAAAATTTAGTAGCCGTAATAACCGTAAGAATAATTACCGTAACCGTTTTTATATTTTTTCGTTTCAGCAGGCTTAACCTTATTAATAATAACGCCGAGCGTCTTGCCGCCTGAGCGCTCAAGTGTTTCAAGCGTTTTGTTAAGCTGAGGATAGGTTGTGGAGTTGTTCTTTACAACCACAACAACTCCGTCGGAAGCCTTGATAATCGGCACGGCGTCAATTACAACGCCGATTGGCGGTGTGTCAAAAATAATATAGTCGTAGTCTTTTTCCTGCATTTTTATAAAGTCAGCCATAGCCTCGCTTGCAAGCAGCTCCGACGGGTTGGGCGGAACTGCGCCGTAGCATACGGCATTCATATTTGAAAGCTTTGTTGGCTGAATAATCTCGTCAACCGTACATTCATCGTTGAGATAATTTGTCAGTCCCGGTGTAGGTGCAAGCTTCAGTGCAGAGTGAACGTGCGGACGGCGGAGGTCGCACTCAATTACAAGCACCTTTGTGTCAACCTGCTGAGCAAGCGCCGATGCTACGTTCATAGCCGTAACGGTTTTTCCTTCACCTTTAGCCGAGCTGGTAAAGGCTATTTTTTTGCAGCCTTTTTTAATTATTGAATACGCAATGTTTGTTCTTGCGGTTTTGTAGGATTCCCTTATCTGAAAGCCAAGAGCTTCGGTATCAATTGAACGGTCGATTTTTGCTTTAGCCATTTGTAATCACCTCTCTGTCAGTTTTTCTGAGCTTGTGCTGCTTTTAAGTTCTTTGCAAAATACTCGAAATCAGGTATTGCGGCAAGCACAGGAACGTTGCTGATTGTGGTCATATCGTCGTCATATTTAATCTTGACATCAAAGTAATCACGGATAAAGGAAATTACAAGCGAAATCACCAAGCCGATAAGAAGTGCGATAATTACGTTTCTTGTTACGTTAGGCGAGGTCGGATTCTGAGGAGTAGTTGCTTCGTCAACAATTTTAAGCTTTGCGTTGGTGCTCAGAAGCTCCGATATTGTTCCCGGTGCTGTTTTTGCAACTGCGTCTGCAATATTTTTTGCCTCGGCAGGGCTGTCTGAAACAACATCAGCCTTGAAAACCTCGGTATCTTCAACGCCGGTGAATTTAACCTTTGACTTCAGCTCGGTTGCGGTGTATTTGTCGTTGAGCGTTTTTGAAACAGACTCATAAAAATTGTTGGTATCAAGAAGCTCGATGTATGTTGCAACAAGCTTTGAAGAATAGTTGTATGCGCTTAAATCATCATATCCGCTGTTTGAGTTTTTATAGTCGGTGCTTACGTAAAGCTTTACGGTAGCAGTGTAGCTCTTTTTTATGAAAAATTTGGTCACAAAAAATGAGCATACCGAGAATAAAAGCGAAGCAATTATGATGAAAATGAGATTTTTTCTGATTATTTGAAGTATGTCCTTAAATGAAATTTCCATAAAATAAACTCCTCGGATAAAGTGTGAATAATAAACGCTGAATAACCGAAAAAACAGCATTATATTCCATAATAACCTATTTAAACATATTATATAATATAATTTCTGTTTTTTCAATATATAAACGAATAATTTCGGGAAAAAACGTAAATTAGGAAGAATTAACACATAATTTGCAGGAAACAGTAAAATATTTTGTCTGTAAATGAATTATCAGGAGCAATTATTTTGTTTTATAATACCTTTATTTATTCCGGCGGCAAAAAGCGATTACGCCTTCTATAAAATAAAGGAAAATTCGACAAAATTCAACAGGAAGATTATTCCTAATTCTGATTACCCCTTTTACTCAGCCTTGAATTCAGGCTTAATTAATGATATAAACCATAATTTAGCAGAGTGTGGAGTTTGGAGTGTGGAG
>CAMBNE010000043.1 GCA_945868935.1 uncultured Clostridia bacterium | reverse complement strand
CGAAACGCTTTTGTGTCAAAAAGTCCGAATATATCCTCAGAACAAGCAAAAGTGTTTACTCCGTCAGACATAGATTTGGTGGTAAGATTCAGATAGTCACAGCTTGGAACGTGTGTATCAAAGGTACCCGACGCTTCAATTTTCGTATCCATTGCAAGTGCTTTTGTTGCATTAGAGTCGGAAAACTGACTTGGGTCAAGAATGTAATAAACATTGTTTTTATTTCCTGTTTGCGTCATAACACGATTAAAACGCACAGTATCATATATATATTTGCTATTGGTAGTTGTACTCGGAGTAGAATAATATGGTCTGTAACCGTTTATTTTTAAATTGTCTGACACAGCGTCCTCGGGCTTCATATAGCTGTCAAGGGAGAATTTCTTGGTACTGTCAGCAACCACTTCCCTGTTAAGCATATTTGTTATATGGTCCTTAACAGTTTCGCTCATAAGAGTATGGAAGGAGCTCTGGTGATTAAGATAATTTTTATAAGCCTGAGAATCCTTACCTTCACTTTCATAATCTTCTATAAAAGCTCCCTGCTGATACAAATATTCGTTATACATCATTTCAACAAGTATCAGCTGAAAAATCTGCTTTTCCACATAGTTATGTACAAATGAATACTGCTGATGACTGAACTGAAATGCGTTGCAAGCATACTGAACGGCATATTCCTCAACCGAACCGCTTTCTACGGCATCAAGATTTGTCGCAAGCAAAGTAATCATATTTTCAAAATTTGCATTCATTTTTTCAGAGTAAAACATTGCATAGTTTTTGTCGTCGCTTGAGGAACTTTCACCGTCTATTAATACGTACATTGTGTAAAATTCGCCAAGCAGTCCTTTAAGATCCGCTTCTACCAAATCCTGAAGTTCTGAATACGTAATACTTCCGTCATGATATTTCGCATTATTTTCAATGGAATTATTCAAATAGCTCTTATATTTGTCAAATGAGGCAGTCGCTTTATTGTCTGATATTACATCGTCAACATCGCTTTTCCACTTATTCTGGAGATTGGTCTTTGCTGTGTTGACAGCTTCCTGACTTATCTGACTTTCAACAACGGAAAAATCGTCGTTTATTTCGATTTCCAGTTCTTTGATTTGTTCAAGAATTTCCTCGCACAGCTCCTTTGCCTTATTTGCTGCCGATTCTGCACCGCTTGAGAAAACCCAGTCTGCTATAAAAGAAAAAATTTCTTCACCTGCATCGGTACCCGTTGCCTCGCCAAGCTTCTCGCACGCTTCGGCTGCCACACGCATTCCTGTTTCAACAAGCTTGTCAACGGCTACTTCTTTCATTACGCCTTTTACAGTTGTTACTGCCGATACAGGAGTTATCAGCATTCCAACGGCAAGTATGACCGAAAGTAGTAAAGCTGTTATTCTTTTTAATACCGTCTTTTTCATTATAAAACCTCCGTTCAAATTTTAATCTATTTCGTTGTCTTAAATATACAATATTTTACACCGAATTTCAAGAGGATTGGGACGAATGGTTAAAAACAGGGACGAACGGTATGTAAATTCAGCGGAATTTGTTGTATAATATAGGTAATCAGTAATTAAACGGAGGATTGCTATGCATATTGCAATTATTGATGACAACAGAGCCGAACAGCAGATGATAAGTAAGTCTGTGACGCAATGGGCGCACAATTCACATCAGTCAGTAGAATTTTCCGTATTCGACAGCGGCGAGGACTTTTCTACGGCTGTAACGGCAAACCACTTTGATATTGTGTTTATGGATATTTATATGGGAGGTATGAACGGCATTGAAGCCGCAGCTGTTCTCAGAAAACACAGCCTTGATACGCTTCTTATTTTTTTGACTACGAGCACTGACCATATGGCACAGGCTTTTCCCTGTCACGCCTTTGACTATATAAAGAAACCTATTGATATTTCAAGGCTTTATAAAACACTTGATGAAGCTCTCAAAATTCTTCCCGAAAATCAGCCTTACATTGATATTGTTTTTGAAAAGCAGAAAATATCTGTACTTCATTCTGATATCCTGTACATACCTTCTGATTCAAACTACTGCATTATCACCGTCAGGGATAATGAATACCGCATAAGAGCCTCATTTAACGAGTTTACCTCCGAATTGAAAAATTCTTCCGAGTTCTTTATAATCAACAGAGGCATAATGGTAAATCTTGACAATGTGCTCAAAGCAGATAATTTTGACTGTATTATGTCAAATCAGAAATCAATTCCGATAAGCAGACGAAAAAAGGACGAATTTGAACATAGCCTTTTAAGCCGACGCTTTGAAAAACGACGCAAGGAGGGCTTATAATATGAGCATAATAAATATCCTTCGGGCATCAGCAGAATTTGCCATACTCGTTCCTGCCGCACTGATATGCATTTTACCGGTTATGAATCACAGCAAAGTAAGCAAAAAGCTGCTGTTAGCGGTTACGGTTCCTGCTCTGATTGTAATTTCATTTGTCTGCGGAATAATCAAAGTGCAATTTTCCCTTGATTCAAATGCGCTTCTTATTCCTGTAATGCTATTGTCTTTCATTTTTTACTTTGCATTTTTCAGGCAAAGCAAAAAGAAGCTATGGTATTTGTTTATTTCAGTAACAGCCATATTTTCTTTTGCGGGACTGTCGAGCTATATTTTAGAGGCACATATAAACGCCGACGGAAATATCGGTGATTTACAAAGCTTCGGATTGATTGTTCAATGGATTATAGCACTGATTTTTTTAATTGCGGCTGTTGTGTTCCTACCGAAAATTGAGTGGCTTATGGATGACTATCACCTTAATGCCATTTGGAAATTTGTCTGGCTTGTGCCTGCGTTTATTACTGCAACGAACATATTGATGATTCCCGATGATTACTCGACAGTAAGTGTAGGACGGTTGTTTGAAATCTATATAGTAACAGATACTGTACTTTTGCTGCTGTATGTGTTGTTTCAGATTATGCTGTACATAATAGCAAAAGCGATAACCGACAAGGCTGAAGCAGAACTACAGTCCCGGATGTTGAGTATTCAGGCAACTGAATATAAAAATCTGAAAAAATATATTGAAGATACAAGCCGGCTCAGACACGATTTTCTGCATATGGCGAGGGCAGCCCGACATCTTGCAAAGAGCAACGACACCGAAACGCTTATACATTTACTTGACTCATACGGAGTTTCTATAGATACTTCTCACAGTCAAAAAATATTCTGTGAGCACAATGCACTCAACGCCATTGTCGGGTACTACTATGACGAAGCTTTGAAGCACAACATAAAATGCAATTGTCAGATTTCCCTGTCGGATAACATAAAAGTTCCCGATGTTGATTTATGCTCAGTCACGGGAAACCTTCTTGATAATGCCATTCAGGGTTGTCTGACTGTTGAGGAAGGTAAACGCTACATCAGTTTTAAAGCAGACACTGAAAAAAACGGAGATATTTATATCGTTGTAACAAACAGTTTTGACGGTGTTGTCAAAAAGCAAAACGGCAAATATACATCAACCAAAGAAAACGGAAACGGAATCGGACTTGAATCAATAAAAACCACTGTAAATAAGCATAACGGATATGTAAAATTCTATAATGACAAAAAGAATTTCTATTCCGATATTATGATGAAGCAATAAATATTTCAGCTCTGTTATAATAAATGTTGGCGCAACAAATAGCATATTTGGAAAAATCCGATAAAATGGAATTGCTTACAAACCGGAAACGGAGAACTAAGGAAACACTGATTAAATCGTTTGTGCATATTGCGCAGTCAGATTTTTCGTCAGATTGGGCAAATAAACCGCAGTAATGCTGACGCATTACGAGGATTTTTTGGGCAAGCTGACGGAAAATATGCAAGCAAGATGTGCAAACAGTTGTCAGCGTGATTTATTCAGTGTTTCCCTAAATATGCTTTATAAAAATTCTCGGATTGCAGGATATTGTGACAGAAAAGCCAAAGAGATTTGGGTGCAAATCGGTTTTATTAAATAGAGATTTCTTCATTATTTGATGCTCAATCCTTTTGAACAGTCAGCATCCTTCTGCCCCTGTCAAGCAAAAACGGCTTAAACACTGCGTTTAAGCCGTTTTTCATATAATTAAACAGTCGGAGTGCGATCTAAAACACCACTTTTGATGCTCAAATTGTGTTTCAAACTTCTCAAACGGCCTCAAAAAATCCAACAATTCCGTTTAATTAATGTGACAAAAGTCATATTGAATTTATTTCTAAATTCACTTTCAGATAATTCTGCCGGGTGGTAAAATCTAATTACAGAATTTGAAGGAGAGAGTTCTTATGGAAAACAAAACTATATTAAAGCTTGACGGCTTGAGCAAAAAATTCGGCAATAAAACAGTAGTTGACCATATTTCGCTTGAAATAAAGGAAGGTGAGATTTTCGGTCTGCTGGGACCTAACGGAGCAGGCAAAAGTACTACACTTAATATGATTTGCTCACTTCTTAAGCCTACCTCGGGCAATATTGAAATTTTCGGAATGAATGCTTCAAGCAATATGGAAAAAATCAAAAAGAAGATAGGATATATTCCTCAGGAGCTTGCAATTCACGGTAATCTTAAAGCCTGGGAAAATGTTGAGCTTTTCACGTCATTGTACGGAATAAAGAGTAAGGAATTAAAGTCGGCAATAGATGAGTCTTTGGAATTTGTAGGCTTACTTGATAAGAAAAATAACTATGCAAAAAATTTTTCGGGAGGAATGAAACGCCGTTTAAACATAGCCTGTGCAATCGGTCACAAGCCTGAGCTTATGATATTTGACGAGCCTACGGTCGGAATTGACCCTCAGTCAAGAAACTTTATTCTTGAAAAAATCAAAACCGCCAACAAGAACGGTGCAACAATAATATACACCAGTCATTATATGGAAGAGGTTGAAGCAATCTGCACCAGAATTGCAATAATGGATAACGGCAGAATAATTGCAGTTGGCACAAGAGAAGAACTTGTAAGGCTGGTTACATCAGAGCCTGACAGCAATATTTCACTTGAGGAAGTGTTCCTTACTCTTACAGGCAAAAAGCTTCGTGATTATGCTGGAGGCGATTACCTGTGATAATGATTAAAAACAATCTGAAATTAATGCTGAGATGCAAGGCTATTATTCTCGTTGTACTGATTATGGTAGTGGTAACCGGACTTCTGTCATCAGTATTCAAGGAAATGATGACTGATGGTTTTGAAATCAAGAGCTGTAATGCAGGCTTTAGCTTTAGTCAGGATTGCAGATTTGAACCGGCTAAGGACATAATCAAAAGTATTCTTGATGAAAACGGAATTGAGGCTGTTTATTATGAGGATAAATCAGGCGACAGTTTGGTAAAGGAAGGCACTGCCGATATTTTTGTTGAGATTACAAACGACGGATGTACTGTGTATTCTGATGAGGATTATGCTAACGAAAGCGGCATTGTAAAGATGATAGTATATTCGATTATTTCTAACACATCGGGAACACAGACAATGGATTATACAAATCAGTATGAGATAAAGGTTGACCCGATGCCTGATTCACAGCTTTATTATACAATTGCATATACTGTATATTTCATATGGTGTGCAATGATTGTATTGGGAGTTGTGATGTCAAGTGAACGAAAGAATAAAATTGGTTTGAAATTCAGAAGCTCGCCTGTTTCTGCATTCAGAATATATCTTTCAAGATTTGTGCCGACAAGCATAGTAATCGCTTTGCTGATAGGAATCTCAGTCGCAATCTGCACACCGCTTTATTCAATAAGCTGGCAGACTCCGCTGTTGTCATTTTTCATTATGTTCCTCGGCTGCATAGCCTCAGCTGCTGTAGGTACGGTAATATTCAGTCTGGTAAAGAATGTTATTGTTTCAATAGCCTTGATATATTGCCTTGATATGTACTGGGGATTTTTCGGCGGAGCATTTGCAAGCTACTTTATGGCATCATATGCCGACGGACTCAGGGATACCTCCCCTATTTATTTTATGATTCGTTCCCTGTCAGAGCTTAACACTATGGGACACAGTGATTATGCCTACACTGCAATTCTTATTTTATGTGCAATTATTGCAGTGTGCATTCCTCTTGGAATAATTGCCGTTAAGGTCAGAAAGGAGAGATAACCGTATGAGTGTGCTGATTAAAATGGTGAAAACCAACCTTAAACTGCTTATGCGAAATATAGGCTTTATTATCTGCGTTTTGTTAATCCCGATAGGTGCGGCATCAATTCTTATGATACAGCAAAGCGATGCCGATATAGATGAAACAGAAACACAGATTGTTGAAGTAGAGGAAAATGCATCAATAATGTCAGCATCGCTTTCTTCTATGTTTGACAAGGTAAGTGTTGTTGTTATAGATGCGTCACAGGATGAAATCTCAGAAATGTTTTTGAATTCTCTTTCACAGGAAAATATCTGCGGAATTTACAGATATAGAACACCCGAGCTTTCAAAAGAAGAAATTGATAAGCTTGCAAAAAGCTACTATGAAAGAGGTACGGTAACAGCGGTCGTCTATATTCCTGCTGATTTTGGAAAGATGATTACTGAAAAAGGCTCTCCAAGGGTTGATGTCATAAAGGGACGGGACGACGACCGCATAGAGCTTGTAAACAGCATTATCAATCAGAATATTTCCGTTATGCTCCAATGCGCATTAAATGCAGAGAACAATAACGCATTTATAAATTCGGTAGAAGAAGCGTTTAGCAATATGCCTGAGGTAAAAAGCGTTATAGCCGGAAACGATAACGAAAAGCTCACTGTAAAACAGTCAAACAGTCTTTCAAACATAGGCTACTCAATTGCAGTATTATCCCTTGCGTTCATACTTACAGGCTGTTTTATTGCAAATCTTATAGTATCGGAAAGGGATAACAAAACGCTGATGCGTATTGAAATGTCAGGGTCATCAATGATGATTTATATATTTGCAAAAGCAATCACCGCAGTATTTGTATCTCTGATTCAGGCAGGAATAACATCCCTGACGATTATATTGCTGATAGGAACAGACATAGGAATTCCGTTTATGTCATTCATAATGTTTATAGCAGTAATCGGAGTAATATTCAATCTGTTCTGCGTGATAATGGCTATGTTCAGCAAAAATATACTCGGCGTGGTTTATGTATCCTTCGGAGTATGGATTTTTACAAATATTCTTTCAAAGGTTTACTTTAACTTCGGAACATTGCCTGACTGGATGGATAAGCTTTCTATGCTCACTCCTCAACGGTGGGTTATGATATGCTCGGAAATGCTTATGAAAAATCAGAGCGGAGTTTATTTAATATTCTTTACTGCGTCGGCGGCATTTCTT
>CAMBNE010000042.1 GCA_945868935.1 uncultured Clostridia bacterium | reverse complement strand
GAGCAGAGCTTGACCGTGTTGACGACGCTATACTTGACAAGTACTACAAAGGCTGAGCCGTAAGGAAAGGAGTACAGTTGTATGGCAGTACAGGCAGTACCCACCAAGGGTAATCTGATGAACACCAAAAAGTCGCTTGCTCTTGCAAAGGTAGGATATGAACTGCTCGACAGAAAGCGCAACATTCTCATTCGTGAGATGATGACGCTGATTGACCACGCAAACGCTATTCAGCAGAAGATTGACAGCGCATACGAGGAAGCATATATTGCGTTGCAGACAGCCAACGTAACAAACGGCTTCTGCGAGGATATTTCAAACTCTATTCCCTATGAGGACAGCTTAAAGCTTGATTCACGCAGCGTAATGGGCGTTGAAATTCCGATTCTCACAATCGGCGAGCATCAGCAGCACGACTTTCTTCACTACGGACTGAGAACTACAAACTCCGCAATTGACAAGGTTTACAACAAATTTTCGGAGGTTAAGTACCTCACAGTAGAGCTTGCCGAAATTGAAAACAGCGTTTACAGACTTGCCGACTCAATCAAGAAAACCCAGAAGCGTGCAAACGCTCTGAAAAATATTATGATTCCTAAATTTGAAGAAACGGTAAAGTTTATTTCAGACGCTCTTGACGAAAAAGACAGAGAGGAATTCAGCCGTCTTAAAGTAATCAAGAAGAAAAAGCAGAAGGACGCCGCTTTCAAAAAGGCAAAGGAAGAAAATCAGGAACAATCGGCGTAAAATTTTATATTGTAAAGTAAAAGGGACATCGTTTGATGCCCCTTTTTTATTTACATTCAGTTTTGTCAAATGTTTTCACTAACTTTTGTCTTTTGAATAATAGTCAATGCACTTCAGCACAGCCTCCTGTGCATCGTCGTCGGCAATGTAGATATCGGGCTCAAGGCCGTAAACGTCAAAGTCTTTGTCAAAGCCTGTAAGAATAGATATTGAAAAAGTGAACGTTGTCTTGCTGTTGGGCAGTGCCAAAGGAAATACATTTCCGAAATGTACACAGCCGTTTGTGTTTGTTCCGACAGAAACAACATTTTCTACATTGTCAAGCATCATCAGGAATGCTTCTCCTGCAGAATAATTGTGTTTACTCTGCAAAACAAAAAGCGTATTCGGGTTACTTATAATTTTATCGGGTTTACAATTCAAAACTCCGTTAGCTTTTCTCACACCTTGGAAATCATCAAATTCATTCTCAAGATTTGTGTATATGTCCATCAGCTCGCTGTTTTCTTTAACAATGTCGAAAGTATCAAGCGGTTCGGCCGGTCGCAGTACGCCGTTAAGCTTTTCAATACGCTCAAATTTATCGTCCTTGAATGTATAGACGGTGTTGCTTATATCCGCAATTTTTCCCGTGTAACCGTAAATCCAGAACATATCAATCTCTGCCAAACCTCCGTCGTTTTCACGCAAATCAAGGATTGAATTGTCGTAACCCGCAAGCTTTTTCGAATCGTTAAGAAAATTATTTATCTCGCCCATTGAACTTTCAGACGCTGACATATCCGCTAATGAGGAAATGGCAACACCATTTTCCTCGCTGAATTTTGCCTGTGCCGACTGGTCGCCGCCTACCTCGCTTATAATCCAGTCAAGCTTAATTTCTTCTTTTTTATCTCCGTTTTCTAGTTGTAAGGAAGTCGGCAGACTTTCCTTTTCTTCATCTGTAACAACAGCAAACATACCGTAGACAAGCTCGCCGCTTTCGCCGATTGTCAGCTTCATATACTTTTCCGTTTCAGCAGGAAGATACCAGAAAGCATCGTCAATCTCTGTGCAATATCTGTTATCATCCGTCATTTTGAATTCACGCTTTTCACTCTCATAATAAGTATGAGCTTCTTCAAAAGCCTGTTTTCCGAGCATAATAAAATGGCTGTCCTTTACGAAGCCGAGTGATTGCATAATAATTCCGGCAAGCTCTTCCTGATTGAGCTTATTCTTTGAAAAGCTGTCGATATTGCTCATTATCTCCTTTTCAGCTTTGCCGAAAGCCTCGTCACCGCCGAAATATGTATATCCTGCGTACGATGATTTCAGGAATCGGAAGAATGTTTCAACATCTTCCTTTGCTTCAGCCTTTGTCACGTTCTCATAACCCGAAGAAGACATTGCCTTAAGCTCCTCATCGGTAAAGCTCTCGCTGTTTACGTCTATCAGGAAGTCTGCTTCATCATAGGTTGAAACGCTTTTAAGCTTCTCCGCATTTTTTGTGTTCACGTTTTTAATTACATCATCAAGCGTAACTGTTTTCAGTGAAACGGTGTTTATGTTACAACCTGAAAAAATTACTGTAATTAAGACAAGCAAGAGAGCCGAAAGCTTTTTTAAATCAGTTTTTTTCATTTTTATTTCCCTTTCTGCCGTGCATTTTTTCATCATGGTTTATTCCCTTTACCTTGAACAAAATAAGGTAGCCTGCGATAAGTGCAAGGAAGGTTGTCTGTGTGTAGAAAAGTGCATAGTCCTTACTGCTGAAATCGGGTGAATCGTAATCCTTCAGCGAGCTGTCGGGTGATACGGTATAGAGTGGGGTGTATTTGTCGTCCTGCGAAGAAATTACCGCTTCGTCAATGCTTGACGCAGATACCGTCGCCGCTGTGACGGAAAACAGCAAGGTAAGGCATATTAAAACTACAGATAAAGCTTTTTTCATCTATTAACAACTCCGATTAATTTTCTATTCTCATAATACTATATTATACCGCAATTTACAACACCAATAAACAAAATTACTGCAAAAAGTCGAGTGCCCTGACACGAAATTTGAGCGGTAGGATTGATATTACCCGACCTTTTCGGAGTAGTTTTCTAAAATAAAAAATAAGCACGGCATTACGCTGTGCTTATTTTTATAATTATGAAAAGATGATTATTTTTCTATAGTTTTCTGCTTTTTGTATTCCATCGGTGTACAGCCGTAGATTTTTTTACAAATCTCAATAAACGACTTTACATTCGGAAAGCCATTGTTCATAGCCGCCTTTGTAACCGTCTGCCCTTTATACAGCATTTCGTTGAGTGCGTGTTCAAGCCGGACGCTGTTTAAGTACTGAGTAAAATTTGTGCCCGTAATATTCTTGAAATACTTTGAAAAATATGACGATGTAAGCCCTACAAGGTCAGCCATATCCTTCAGATTAATATTCTCGTTATAATTACAGCCTATATACTCAATAATAGTTTTTGCGTATGCAAAATTATCGGGCAGGTTAGTCGGAAGCAGGTTTTTCTTTTCCACAACACATTCGCTCAGAAGCAGATGATAGATATCCATAAAAACAGCATTGACATTTAAAAGCTTGTATTCATCATCGCTTTCCATAATTGAAACAAGCTTTTTCAGCATTTCGCTTATCTTTACCCTGCTTTCAGCTTTGATTTTGAATTCTATGCGGTCGATTTCCTCAAAAAACGACCGCATATATTCCTTGGAGAGAAGAACAACTATATACTTAATGACTTTGTTTTTGTCGGGTGCTGCGGTGATATGTATTTCCTCGCTGTTGCAGAAATAAAAATCACCGCTTTTAATCTGTATGTTTTCTCCGCTTATTTTTGCATCAAGCACACCGTCTATCATATAGACAAATTCAAGCTCCTTGTGCCAATGCAGAAACGTATTGCAACGCCAGCCGGGCTTATCCTGCATAAGCACCTTGCCCGGCAGACTGCCGTCATATTTTACCACTTCATAAATATATGTCATATTAATCTCCTGCCTGAGCAAAGGAAAATACAATCTGTTCCTTTGCTCAGTTCTCACTTATAAATATAAATATTATTCTGGTTTAATTATAAACCAAATCAAGCGGAGATTCAACAGATTAATTTATAGTGTTACAATCAAGCGGTTACTTCTGCCACGCTTGTCGGAACATAGCTTACGTTCAGGGCGTTTGTTTCGGGACTGTATACAAAGCTGAGCTTCATTCCCTCGCTCAAGCCCTTGATTGTAATGCTCTTGCCCCTCGAGGAACTTGCAGAAAGTGAATAGGTTTCGGAAGTTTCGGTATCTGAGGCAATTGTCAGCGATGTGCTTGCGGCTACGCAGTTGAACTCGCTGTTTACCATATCGAACACATTACAGCTAATATTGTTTGAAGAGATTGTTGTGAATTCCAGAGCGTATGTGCCGTCGTCCTGCTCTTCAAAGAAGGTATCTCTGGCATCCCAAGCGTGTTCATCTGTTGCATAATAGCACAGAACATAGTGCTCGTTATCCTTTTCCTCGCCTGCGGGAACATAGTTTACATCAACTGTGTTTGTGTCAGGATGGTATACGAAGTTAATCTTCATTCCCTCTGTAAGACCCTTTATCGTGATGCTCTTGCCTCTTGAAGCGCTTGCAGAGAGAGAATATGTTTCGGAAACTTCAACATCTCCTGCAATTGTGAGTGATGTACTTGCGGCAACACAGTTAAATTCGTTATTTACAAGGTCGAATACGTTACAGCTGATGCTTGTAACGCTGTCGGCAACATAAGTGAATGTATATGTTCCGTCGCTCTTCTTTGTGAAATAAGAAGTCTTGTCGTCCCAGCTGTGTGTTTCCGAATAATAGCAAAGTGCATAGTCAGCCGCCGCAGGCTCTACAACGTCTATAGTACCGGGTGTCGGTGTATAGTCTACCCATTTCTGAGTTGCGCTGTCATAGAGCATTCCGTTGAATGAGTCGCAGAGAGTAGTGTCATTTACAGCGACAAACTGTGTCTGCCAGGTTGAACCGCTGTAAGCCTGGAACTGTAATTTATCAATGTTTTCCGAATAGAATTCGTCTGCTTTGTAGGTGTATCTGAATACGGTAAGACCTCCGAATTTGTCGGTTGTCTGAATCATATTTCTCTGTCCCCATACATTGTCGCCTGCGTCAAAGCAGATATTGGACTTAATTGTATATTCAGATGTTAACCAGTCCTCGGCAGCTGCAAAGTAAATTACGAGGTCTTTGTCATATCCCTGTGTTGTCTTGCTGTTGATGTAATCTGCAATATCAGTCAGGCTTTCCATTGCATCTTTCAGCTCAATATAACACTGATAATTTTCGTCTGTATCCTCAGCAAAGTGGATCTCCGGGTCTGCTCGGTAGTGCGGTTTCGGCTGCGGTGACGGGTGAGAGGGTGGGAGGTGATAATAATCGGCAAGCACCTTTTCAACTGCTGCAAGGATATTTTCATCAGCTCTTTCAATCGGGAACCTTGTGAAAAAATCAGCAAGATATTTCTGAATGTTTGTAGCGTCAACTGTGTTTACAACCTCGTTGCCGTCAACATCAGCGGCTTTTATCTGATCATCATCAAGAGTTTCCAATTCTGCAAGATACTTCTGAACTAACGATACGTCCTTAACCGATATAATTTCGTCTTTGTTAACGTCACCGTATATGAAATTCACTTTGCTTTCAGCTAAATTAATATTTGCAAGCGACTGAATTTCGGGATTGTCTGACGAGTCTGTTATTTCATCAGGTGTGCTTTCAGATTTTACTGTTGAAGGTTCGGTTTCAACAATTTCAGCAGTTGTTTCTGTTGCTTCGGGAGTTGTTTCTTCGGTAGCTTCAGGCTCGGTTGAATCTGTAGGTTCTGTTGAGTCTGTAGGCTCGGTTGATTCAGACGGCTCTGTCGGGAGCTCTCCTCCGTTAAACAGAGAAGCTGTTACGTTGTATTTTCCCGCAGTTGTTGTGCCGTCCGGAGTAAAGCAATTGTTAGTACCGTCAAGCGTAATGTCAACAGTCTGCTTTTTGTTGCCTGCGTTGTTGAAAATAACATACTGAAATGAAGCAGGAACTTCGGCACAATAAATATCGTTGCCGTATTCATCTGTTGAATAGTAGCTGCATCCGTAACCCGGCCATACGCAGGTTTTTGTGTCAGCGTCGCTCCAGCCGTAGCAGTCAACCGACTCCCACTTTGTTGTATTTACGTAGTAGTATGTAACTGTTTCAACGCCCTCGGGAAGTGTTGAGCCTGTAACGGCTGTTGTTCCCGAAGTTGTTGCCTGTGAGGTTGCGTTGGTTTCTTCGATTGTTGAATGTCTGCTTCCCTGCATAATGTAGGAATAAGCAGGATAGATTTTCTCGTCGCAGAGGTTTGCACCGTAATAGATTACATTGCCGTCGTAAACTTCTACATAATAGCCCTGTGAAAGTCCGTCATAGAAGGTATAGTCGAGCGAATGTGAGCTTGTGCTTGGGTGAGTAGGTCCTGCAACAGACGGATTGTGAATCATATTGCAGGCTGTGCCGTTTTCGTTCGAGTAGTTATATCCCATATTGAAATCTTCGTGAGTGTGGCCCGACATCCAGATTATGTTGGGATACTTGTCCATAAGAGCCTTGAATCTGACGGTTGTAATATTGGAAGTTGACAGATGAGCCTTATAATATGGATTGTCCATATCATCTCCTGCTCCGTAGCCGTTAATGGGAGAATGCTCAATCAAGTAGATATTGTTACCCTTGCCGTAATTTTCAGCCAGGAGCTTTGAAACCCATTCAAGCTGTTCTTCGGAAAATTCGTCGCAGGAGCTGGGGTCTGAAGCGTATTCAAGAGCCATAAAGATGAACATATCGCCTGTTGTCGGCTCTGTTACGTAATAATACGGCTTGTTGGCGTCGTAGTTTTCCTTTGTATTGTCGGTGCCCGAAGCTTTGACAAATTCCTTATTACCACTCTGAACGCCTGTTCTCATATCGTGGTTTCCGTTTGATTCGTAAACGGGATTGTCGTAATCTGAGTCAGAAAGAATCTTCTCGTAAATATCCCATTCCTTTTTCGGACCAGATGCGTTTGTTACGCTGTCGCCGGAAGTTACGATAAAATCTGTGCCCTTATCGCTTGCATATTTCAGTGCGGCTGCCCAGTTCTTGCTTGCGTTAACGTAAAAGCCGCCAATGTCAATATGTATGTCGGAATATGAGTTGAATGTGTAGAGTGTATCGTCGGGAGAATATGGCAACTGCTTATTTTCGGGAATATCAAACACCGAATAAGCGTCTGCAACGCTCGGATACTCGGCAAAAGTGCTCGTATCGTCTGCCTTGACAGCTATGATTTTCTTTGCATTGGCAGGAATAGCTGTGTGGTAATCGAACTCGAATGTTCCTGTTTCTCCGGCTGAAAGAGTCATTGAGTCGATTTCGTAATAACCCTCAAGAGCTTTTTCGTCATCAGCCCAATAGAGGTTGTAATTGCCCTCATCAGCAGGCGTAAACGTAATTGTACCCTCGGCGTATCCGGGAGTAGCTGCGTCAGTGCCTGTAAACTGATAAGCTATTGCGGAATCGTTTTCTGCTGTGTATGCCGCTGCCGACATAACAGTTGTGCTTGTGA
>CAMBNE010000041.1 GCA_945868935.1 uncultured Clostridia bacterium | reverse complement strand
ATTGTTTCACAATTTATACATAGGGACGTCAAGGATGCCGTCCCCTACGGCTATACAGGAAACGTTTGTATTTAATTTCGTAGGGGACGGGTTCCCACACGTCCCGAAACGTTGCCGATATATCAATCAATCCAAGGCAAACAAACTTATCCAAACAACACGCACTATTACAAATTCGGAGCGTAGCGACCCTTAACTCCACTCTCCACTCTCCACACTCCACACTCTGCTAAATTATGGTTTATCTTCTCAAAAATGATACCCTTATTATTTAATGTCGTACCGTCATTTTGCCGCATATATTGTTACGAGCCTGTTTATTTATAGACTCGGAAAGGAATGAATTTAATGGGAGTTGTAAGCTCCAACAAAGAGGTTTACCCGTCCAAAATAGAATGTGACGGATTATTTAAGGTAAAATTGACTGTTACGGCAGAGCCTGAGGACGACAAAGGTGCTCCGAAACCGGGTGCAACCGATATTGTTATTACAGACAAGGTGAACGCCTGCTTTAAGATTGTAGCGTTGTCAACGCCGTCAAAGGGAACTGCAAGTCTTGTTGACTCGAGAACGGTTGAGTGGAAAATCGCAGAGCTGGGCGACAAAAAGCGTGAAACTGCAATGTTCGAATTTACAGTTCAGCACGTCGGCTCCTGCACGGGAAGCGTTGAAGTAAACGAATCTGTAACCTACAGCGACAAGGAAAAGCACAAGGTTACGTTCCCGTCACCGAAAATTGAGGTTGATTGCGGAATCGTAGTCGTTCCCGAGGGCTGTCCTGCACCGGTCAACGTGACAATAGGCGGCTGTGAAGACGCAGTCGAGGTTGACGCCGGCAAGATAGATTTGGAGTCGCTCGGTCGTATTCTCCGGATTGATGTGACAATCAAAAACGTCTGCCCTCACAAGAGATTTGCGCTGGCGGTAATCGTCACCGAGGTTGACTCAAAGGGTAAGGAGCATAAACGCGGTATGAAGATTCTGACGATTCCTGCGCATACAAGGGCGAATTGTCAGGACGTTAAGGTGCGCTGTATCAAGTTTGTACTTCCCGAATCGCTTGACGTTTCGGGTTCGACAGATTCGATATGCGACAGCAGAAAATTCAAGGTAAGATTCATTTCTCACTATATCGACAACGACTTTAACTGCTGTGACGTTATAATGTAAAATTTTATCAGACACAACAAAAGCCTTGCAGACAACCGCCTGCAAGGCTTTAAAAATATCAGATAAATTCAATAGTTACGGCAGTGCTATCTGTGCTGAGGCTGATTTTGTTTTCGTCAATCAGCTTTTTAGCCGCACTTCTTGAAATTTTCAGCACCATTGCAACCAGCTTTTCGTTTTTCAGCTTTAAGCCGCTGTCGTTGTGAACGACAATTCGCTCAAAGCCTGTGCAGGCGTCGCTCTCGTCTGCTTTTCCGTTTTCGTCATAAAGAGCAATTGACGCAGAATTTTGGTCAACCTCAAACTTCTTTGACTTGAAAAATGAAAAACTGCGCCCGTACTGTTCGGCAAGCTCTGCGTTGTTTTCAAGAAACTTTTCGTAAAGCTCTTTGTCAATTTTTGAAGGGCTGATCTCTCAAAAATCGGAATGTTTAAGGTGTGTCTGCATTTTTGGCACTGATAAATCAGCCAAACGTCAAGCTTGTTGCCGTTTGCGTTTAGTCTGAAACAGCCTGTGTTTACAAAGCTCTGCTTTCTTTTACAGCCTGAGCAGGCGTGTAAAATTTCAAATGATTTTTCCGCTTTAATCCAATATTCTTTTTCTGTATAGTTCACTTTTACTCCTTAATATTTTTCAGGCTTATAGTGAAGCTATTACAGGTTTTATTCAGTTTTCATATTTGCAATAGCCTCACTCCTGAGGCTGTGCGGGTGTTGTCATAAAAAATGTCCTCCTGTTCAGTAATGCTCTAATTATAATATATCCAAAATCAGATAACAATACCAAAATTTCACAAATTTATAAAAATTTAAAATTTTCCTTAATTTTATCCTCTCAGTTTTGTCAGAACGGCTTTTACAAAGCCGGATTTTTTGATAAATAAAAATAAAAAAAGAAAAAAGGCGGTGATTTCCGCCTTTATTTGTTATATAATAGAGCTGTAAGATTATTCGCTCAGCTTTGAAAGGAGTCTGCATATGCTTAACGTGAAAACAATTGCAAAGCTCACCGAAATCTATTCGGATAACGACAAATTCCTCGGAATAATCGAACGGTGTCTGAAATCGTTTATGCTTTATCACCAGAGCATCTATGAAATGGAGGTCTGGATAAAAGTATTCGGAAAAAACACGGATACGCCCGACTACAAGGATAAGTATTCAAGGCTTGATAAGTACAGAACAACCTGCCACAATTCAGTGCTCGGCAATGTTAATATGCTCAACCGACTTGCAGAGAAAAACGGACTCGACGCTGTTTATGACGGCATAGTATCTGAAGAAAGACCGTATCGCAGGGAAGTTGCCAATGCTGTACTGGAATATGTGGAATACATTATTGAAAACCGAAGATGAATTTCAGAATAAGCCCTGCGTACGCTGAATATTGTATTGAAATTTTTACTCTAAAAGCTAAGGAGCTGATTATATGATAAATCGGGAGTTACTCGAAAAAACACTTAACAAAGCGAAAAATTCTTCGAGCTATTTAGCTCAGTTCAAAGATATTGACAGCAATTCAAATTGGCTGAAAAACTGGCTTGAGTATAAGTTTCCTCAGCTGACTGCTGAAAATTGCTACGGCAAAGCCGATCTGGACGTTTCGTTAATGGCTGTTATTTCGTATTGCAGTGTGCTTGGACAGCGTGACTTGAACGCTGAATTTTCCTTGGATAATATCGAGGAATTCGACAAGGACAAATACCATATAAATGTTGATAATTATCCGAAATTTGCAGGTGACTGGCTTACCTCTCCGCTCCATATCATCAAGTTATATATGGGCTTGATGTGGGAAAAGGAACGCTTTGACAGTGCAACCGAAAAAGCAAGCTATGTTGCGTTGTTCAGCAAAACTACAAGAGCGCACCTGCTTTATGCACCGAGAGATACGTGGGAAAAATATTGCTATGACAACGCCGACGTAATATGGAACAGCTTTGACGACACAGCAAAGAAATTCCTTATTAATACACTCAGCGCAGGCAATTTTATATGTATGCCGGTTTACATAAATCCCAGCAGATGTACTCAGTTCGGCGGAGATGATACCGCTGATACGTTGCTCCGGAAAATGTACTGCTGTTTTGAGCTAAGTAAAGACAGCAAGTCACTTGAAGAATATCTTAACAAGGCGTTTGTGGGCAGTTATCAGGAAAACGCAAGAAAAAATGTTGTTGCTTGGATGAGGCTGTTTGACAATTCGTGGGATAGGTTTATTGAATGTAACCTTTTGCAGAAAGCGGTTGCAGAAAGCAACGGACATTACGGTAAGCCGCTGGATTTAAGAACAGGACAGGAGATAAATCTTGAAACAGGCGAGAGCTACAGTCCTATGCCGAAGAGCTATTACGAGTGCCTTGCGATGATGAAAAATTACAATGAAATCATAGAATGGAGAACAGGCAGAATTATTGACTGCCTGAATAAAGAGGGATAAAATGGAACTGATGATATCAATAATTGCTGTAATAATTTCGTTTGTAACCTTTCTTTATACGGTTCTGGTTGAATACAGGGGCGAACAACGTGAAAAGAAACAGGCTACGTTAGAGGCGCTGAATATATTGCAGGAGCAGGTATTCGACAGGCTGAATGAATACACCTTTGCCGAAATAAGAGAGATTTCCGACAAGTGGAATGAATCATTGCAGGAAAAGAATAAATTTTTGAGCGCAAAAAAGGGGACTGCAACAGAATTCTGGAGCAGTCACCACGAATATGACACCGCTATTGAAGAATACAGGATTTTGTCGGGTTACTTAGCGAGAATAGAACATTTTGCGCTGGGCGTAAATACGGGAATCTATGACGTAAAGGTCACCGAAAGAGCCGCAACAGCGTACCTGACAATGCTGTATAAAAAGCTTGAGCCGCTTATACTCATAAAAAATAAAGGCAAAGACAGTTCTTCGACCGAGAATAAATATCATACCGAATTTATGAAATTAGTAGCTGCTCTGAAAAAGCTTGAAGAATAAGTCAGTCTGTAATATTCATAAAAAACCCGAAATCCGGATTGTCCGAATTTCGAGTTCTGTTTTTTATGATATTGTCTTGCAGAAGTCGGGAAAATGCTGAATCAGAGCAAATTGAAAACACTGACATAATCATTCATACTTGTAAATTTCTGATACACAAGCTTATTGGTGTTCAGCGTAATTTCAAAGCTTTCTTTGTTGAGCAGTCTTACAACCTCTTTGAGCTTTTGCACAGAGCCTGCGTCAAATCCGTTATAATTATAGTACGCAAGGGTGATGTGAGGGGTAAGCTTATAATCAAGACTTTTGACGGAATCTATCGCATCAAAGAGCTGTGCAAGCTTATTCCACTCGCTTTCGTCAGCGGGAACAAGTGCAAGCACAATGCTCGTGTGAATCATATTGATTACAAAGTTTGTCCTCATTTTTATTGTCTGCGGTTTAATCTGATTATTTCTGATAACTTCCAACAGCTTTATTTCGTTATTAAAAGACTGCGAACCGGCGTTGCCTAAATTATCCGACGCACTTAAATCGTGCAGGGTCATATGGATTGTGCTTTCATTCAGCTTTTCGCTGAAACACTCGGGCACGGTATCATAAAGCTTCTCGATTATTTCAGAAACCTTTTTCTTTGTTTTTTTCTCGAGGTCAAACACAACCGTATCGCCGTAGAAGTTTTTAAAATGATTGTCCTGTTTTACTTTTTCATAAACTCTGCCGTCGGGCTGAAAAAATGCGTCGTCGGCACCGAATTCAGGTCCCTGCCAGCTAATTCTTTTGAGAAAATCACTATAGCTCTCCATAAATTCACCTCCTGTTTAAAATAGATTTTAAGAAATGCTTATGCCGTCAATTTCAGCCGTAATGCCGTTATCGGCAATTAACTTATTCAGTAATGAAGAAATTTTCGGACTGAAGTGGTTTACAAACAGCCTGAGCAGCTGCTCCTTCTGCTCGCAATCAATATTATCAAGCAGGTCGTTTACCATCGCTTCAAGCTTATCGCCGACAATGTCAAGTGCGTCGGTGAACACCGTTGTTTTTTCATTCTTCGGAATAAGCCCGATTATCTGTGGAAGAAATTTTACAATTATCTGATTATAATTTACATTATCAACGTCAAGTTGTATTTTCATCAGCTTTGAGCTTCCCTCGATAACTGCGTCTTTTATTTCAAGCTCAATTTCGTTATCGGACAACTTTTTATTTATCTGAGCTGTAATTGCAGTCCGGTTAAGGTCAAAAAGCCTTTTCACCATAGCGTCTTTCATACTGTCGGGGAGAATAGTAATTCCTCCGCTAATCAGTTTTCCCATAGCAGATGCAAAAAAGTTTCCGTCCTTCTTCTCAGAATCTGACTGCGAAAGCTTGCTGAGAATTTCCGAATAATTTATATTTACTGCATTGACTTGTATTTTCATTTTTCTTTCTCTTTTCATAGTTAAAATCAAATGCGCCTGCCGCATTTTAATAATAAAATATTATATCACAAAGAAATTCATAATCAACATATTTATAAAATAATAAAAATTATCAGAAAATAAAAGACTAAAAATCGGTTGAACAGTTGAATTAGAATCAATCGTGATTTTTATCAAAAAATATATTGCAAATTTATGCAAAAATGCGAATTTATGCAGAATTTGACAAGAAATACTATGTGTGATATATTTTTATCAGTATTTATAAAAAGGCTGATTTTTCAGCTTTATTTGCTGTTAATGAGGGATAGAAATGGAAAGAACTCTGAGAGAAAACAACGGCGGAGAAGTGAATTTGCAGTTTAAACTGCTCTCCGCAATCGGAATTATTATCATAGTGGCAGGACATTGCTATCAGGGCGGAATTTCACTTGCATACGAGTGGTTTCCGCCGTATTCTTTTAACCTTGCGTTGCTTGTGTTCATTTCGGGATATTTCTATAAGCCCACGCATGAGGAGCATTTTGTGAAATACATAGGAAAACGTGCAAAACGTCTTATAATTCCTGCGTATTTGTGGAACATTGTTTACGGCTTATTTGTGCTTTTAATGTCAAATTTCGGTTACACAATAGGCGGAAAAGTTAACCCGTACAATCTGTTTTTAATGCCGTTTGTTGACGGAGAGGCGTTTGTGTACAACCTCGGTTCGTGGTTTGTTTATCCGCTGTTCTGCGTGTGTGTGTTTAATGTTTTATTCAGACGGCTTTTAAAGCTTGTAAAGCTCGACAAAGAATTTCTGATTATGATTATCTACCTTGTTATCGGTCTGGTCGGTATACAGATTTCGATTAATCTGTCTTTAACAGAGAAAAAGGGTTTGCTTTTGCTGTTGTTAAGAACAATGTTCTTTTTGCCCTGCTTTCAGCTCGGCAGATTTTATAAAGCAAGTCTTGAGAAGCACGACAAGCTCAACAGTATAGTGTATTTTGCAATTATCTTCGGCGTTCAGCTTATCATTCTCACGTTCTTTAAGGACATTGATTACTCTCCCTCAAAGTCCAACGGCTTTGACAACGGCTTTATTATTCCGTATCTGACTGCCTTAACGGGAATTGCATTCTGGCTGAGAATTTCAAAACTGCTCGCTCCGATAATCAAGAATTGGAAGTTTATCCGGCTGATTGCCGACAATACATACAGCATAATGATTCATCATATGCTGGGCTTTATGTGCGTGAAGTGGCTGTTTTATCTTGTAAGCGTGATTACTCCGCTGTTTGCAGACTTTAAGATACATTCGCTGAAAACAAGCGTATGGTATTTTTATTTGCCGAACGGCGTTAAGCAGTACTGTTTGCTTTACCTTGCGGGCGGAATATTTGTCCCGATTCTGATTAAAAAGCTCTGCGATTTTGCAATAAAGCCGATAAAGAAGAAAATTAACACATTGAAACAAAAAAATCAAAAATCGGTTAAGCAGAGCTCACGCAGGCTTTAGGGAAGATAGAGTTATGACAGATGAAAAGTATATAAGAAAAGCAGAAAACTTTTATGACAAAGGCAAATTAATAAGCTATCCGACTAAAATTCCTATCAGAATGATTGTTCTGAAGCGTATTGCAGAAAAATTCGAATACGGAAGAGAATACACCGAAAAGGAAGTAAATCGGATTATAGCTGAACAGATTTTATTCTCCGATGTTGCATTAATCCGCAGGGAGCTGTATCAGAACAGATTGATAAACAGACTGCCGGATTGCTCAGAATATTGGAGAGAATGAAAATAGTGCAAAACGTAAACACAAAAAGTCTGCCTGACTATTCAATGTGAATCTGAATAGTCAGGCAGACATATTTTTTTGTCAGATTAGCCTTTTAAACAAGCTGAAATTATAAGATTCGAGTGCTAAACCAAAATTTAGCGTTGGAATTATAGCAACGTTGACGTAGGGACACGGCGAGCCGTGTCCACACAAAAATTGC
>CAMBNE010000040.1 GCA_945868935.1 uncultured Clostridia bacterium | reverse complement strand
ACACGCTACACTTGCTAATATCAATAGCGGCAATCCTCGTGAATGGTTAAAATCAACAAGGCTGTCGCTCGGAGGTGTAAGCGACAAAGCACTGGAAAGGTTTTGTAATGACTATTCTGAAGTAAAAGAAATAGTTTTCTGTCTGGACAACGATTCCGCAGGAATTGAAGCTACTGAAAAATATATGCGTAAGTATGCAGATAAAGGTTATACCGTCAGTTCACAACCGTCTGCGTTCAAAGATTATAACGAGGATTTGAAACACCTTGTAAAAAATTGTAAAGCCGTTACACCAAAAATGTAACGGCTTTTAAAGTTCAGAAGGGAGATGACTTCAATGACACACAGACACAATGATTTGTTTAAGCTTCCAAATAAGATATTCTCTGTTGGTTTGACTGCAACGGAGCTGACCGTTCTTGCTGCTGTTTACAGTCTGAGGAGTCGCTCAATACATAAGGGCAAGAAGTACATAAAAATCAATCAGAAGTCTTTAGCTACAATCTGCGGTTTTAAATCAACTGTTACCATAAGCAAAGCAGTAGACAAGCTCTGCAGACTCGGATATATCGAACGTATTGACAGGTACTACGATGATATAAAAAAGCTTGGCAGTTATGTTTATACTATTCCGATAGTCAGAGGAAGCAAATATTTCTTTGTAAACCGCCGTATTTTTAATTATAAACTAACTGTGTCACAGATGAGAATGTATTTATACTGCTGCAAGTGCTCTGAGAGCCGCTCACAGCGTTTTTGGAACAGCTATAATGATATTTGTCAGGAACTCAATTTAAAGCGTTCTGCGGTCATTAAAACGATTTCTGAACTAATTTCTTACGGGCTTATTAAGAGATACAGAATAAAAAAGAAAGACGGCAGCTATTCAGATAACCACTATAAGGTAGTTGTCTTAAAGCCACCGAGAAGAAAAATCGGGCGCAAAAAAAGAAGAAGCCGTTTCGCCCCCGACTTCTCCTCAGCAAATAACTGTAAAATATTTTACAGTTACATATTAAACCATAAATCTAAAAATGTCAATACTGTTCGTATAAATTTTTTTGATTTAAGGGGTAGTCCAAAAATATTCAGCTCATTGTATAGTACCCACTTTTATTCCAACAGAGTAAAGAAAAAGATTAGATTATACTTAAAGTATAGATGTAACTTACGTCTTTGCAATTTTGCGGAATAGCTGCGCCCAAAAATTGAAAATGTCATAAAACAAAACATCACAATCATAACAGCTCGGCCGAAAAGGATCAGCCGAGCTGTAGTGCAAATTATGACATTTTTTCTTCTGTTGGTAATAAAAATCTATTTTTTTAGATTATTTTTTCTTCTAAAGGACTTGAGCATATCAGTAACTTTATCTTTTTCAAATTTGGAAATTCTAATAACACTATTCTTTTCTTCAGATATGTTACCGTCATATCTGACTCCCTGTTCCGTAAGATATGCAGCTTCCTGCTTTGTGACTTCCAAATAAAAGTCAGAAACAGAAATGCTGTCCATCAGCTCATCAGTACGCAAAGAATAACTCTCGTAATCGGGTGCATTACGCTCTGACTTTAATCGTTTTACTTCAGAAACTATTTCTCGCAGCATATTTAATTCCGCATTGCTCCAGTTTCCGTTAAGAACTTCACGTTCAACAATCGCAGGGCTTATTTCTTCTCCTGTTGGATAAATGCACTTTTCAAATCTTGAAAACAGCCTTATATCATCAAAAGTTTTACTCTCATAAATAACGTCAAGGTTTTTCACAATCGATTCTGCAACAAGGTCGTGATGCTCCTTTGCCGTTGCTCTGGGTGTTTTCCCAAGCGAAATTGCATTTTCATATCGAAGAATTGTACTCTCGTAGGATAGTTCCTTTTTCACCGCAATAATGTGCAGTTCAACACGATAACCCTTATCCTTAAGCGTTTTACAAGTAT
The DNA here is from genome assembly GCA_945868935.1 of uncultured Clostridia bacterium. Lineage (GTDB taxonomy): Bacteria > Bacillota > Clostridia > Oscillospirales > Acutalibacteraceae > Ruminococcoides. Next base: position 5,673 of record CAMBNE010000040.1, on the reverse strand, counting down.
TAATAGGAGTTTCGGCAGTTCGGAGCGTTCCTTCAATAATCAGATTGTATTTTTCGTCGCTCAACTCACTGATAAGCTGCTCGGTTATTCTGTTGATAAAAGGCTGCGTATATTTCGGAGCTTCATCTCCGAAAGCAGCTTGAATTTCTGAAAAATAAGGGTGAAATTCTCGAAAAGCGTCAGCATTTATTACAATGCAATTTTTATTACTTTTTAAAATAGAGTTTTGCAGTATGGTCTTCCCTGCTCCCGGTTGACCTCCCAAAATATACGCTATGGGTATCACAACGGATATTTTGTTATTAAGTAAAAGATTTTTTATTAAGCTGTACTTCTTAAAATATTGATAATCTGAATACTGGTACATCAAGCACCTACCGGGATGGATATAGATACATTATCAATAATATTCTCGTATTCATCTATATTTTTCTTCAAGGTATCGTAGCTTGATTCATTATCACAAAGAATAATTTTATCAGGGTAATTTGAAAGACTCTCATATAAAACTCTAATACATTCTAACGGCTCTTTTGATTCATCTAAATATTTTGAATACTTCGCCAATACGCTGAAAGCCTTTTCATACAAAGCTTCTGCTTTTGAAGTAACAATATAATTTGTCATAAAGCAACACCCTTTCATAATTTTATTATATGCGAATTTATCTTAATTTTCAACTCAAAGTGGACAAATTGTCCACTTTCTCTGATGTGTCAGGCACATATTCAAGAATATCTCCCGGTTGGCAATTCAGATACTTGCAAAGTTTTGATATTGTACGGGTGTCAATATCTCCGCCCTCTTTTATTTTTTTGTAGCTTGCCTGACCGATTATTTTTTCTTTCTTTATGGTATAAGAATTAATACCCTGCTCTTTTAACATTCTCAGAAGCTTATCATATACAATAGGCAATTAACTCATCTCCGAATAATTGATAAAATTATTATATAATAAATCAATCTCTAATACAAGTGACAATATGTATAAAATTATCTCTTATATTTGTGACAAACGTCAATTGAACATCGCAATATTTAGTGATATAATAAGTTCAGGAAATAAAAAATATTTTATATCTAAACAAAAAAGCAAAAATCATCAAAACATCTTGACAATTTCTGCTAATAGTTGTAAAATATTAATGATTAAAGGATTTTAGAAATTTTATCCTTAGTCAGCAGACCGTTTACCAGACAGCCTGCTGACCCGCCAAAAGAGTAGTCGTGATACTCAGCTGACGTTTAGGCTAATTTCGCTATATATTATAAGCGAAATAGGTTATTTTGTCAACATTCCTGTATCTTTACTGCTTGCTGGCGTGGGATACAGGTTTTCTTTTTTCATTTAATCTACAAATTGAATAGTCCGTGAAAGTCTGAACATTAGTACATCCATTGTTGCTTAACAGTATTGCCACTACCTTTGCTCTGTCGGAGCTTCCTAACACCCTGTCGTGATGACAACGTGGAACGAATGAGAGCGTGCCAATCAAACACCACTTGATTGATACTTAGCGACAATAAATCGCAAGGATGAAAGGGCTTAATTAACCCTGTTTAATACACGGCTGTGTAAATACCTGTAAATACAAACTTGGACAATTTGTCCACTTTTAAAAACACGGGTATGCAAAACTTATAAATCGCTGTATTGCGTAAGCCACACTGACCGTAGGAAGGATGTTCATATTTCGACATCTGCTTTGCAGATTAACAAAAACAACAATCTGTTCGCCGTACCCTTATGGTACGGTGGACAGTGAAATACAAATCAGCCGAATAATTTAAGCAAATGCTGATTGTTTAAATTATTTTACTGAAAAAGAATGGCTGGGCTGGCGGGATTCGAACCCACGGGTGACGGAGTCAAAGTCCGTTGCCTTACCGCTTGGCGACAGCCCACCGTTTAACCCAACTCGTGGTTTTTTAGAAAAAAAGCCGCACAAAATATTTATAATGTGCGGCTTTGGTGACCCATCGGAGATTCGAACTCCGGACACCTTGATTAAAAGTCAAGTGCTCTGCCAACTGAGCTAATGAGTCAAATGGGGTGGAATGACGGATTCGAACCGTCGGTCTCCAGTGCCACAAACTGGCGCGTTAACCAACTACGCTAATCCCACCATATGGCGCGCCAAAAGGGACTCGAACCCCTGACCTACTGCTTAGAAGGCAGTTGCTCTATCCAGCTGAGCTATTGGCGCAGTTCTGAACAGCTATAGCTGTTTTAGTCAGCCTTTATATTATATCCATTCAGGGTGATTTTGTCAATACCTTTTTAAAGATTTTTTTAAAATATCGGTTTTGTTCCGAAAGTGTCTGTAATTGAAATTATTTGTGTAACATTTTACGCCTTTCCATACTTCTGTGCTAAAGCGAGATTTCGGTATTCCTGTTCAAAAGTCACCTCCCTTATTAGCTTTACAAAATCAGGAAGATTGTAAGGCTGATTTTACGACAACATTTCAATTTCAATCTTAGCTTTGTCACTCCAGAAGGTATAAACGTCAAGCTCATAGTATGCGTTGTTCCACACAATGCAGTATCTATCCTTTGAAATTACGCCGGTAATATACTCTTTTCTGCTCAAGTAATTGTTATATTCTTTTTCGGAAATATAATTTTCAATTTCAATGCGCTTTATGTCGCTGATTTTGATTTTTACGGTTTTTATATATACCGCATTTTCTCCCTCTCCACGCTTTCTTATTCTGAAATATCCCTCGTCGGGAGTTGTGAGATATGCCTGAGTTATCGGGATTTTGCGGCAGGTTTTTATGTTATTCAAAACATTCAAATCGGGATATTCAATCAGAAATTTTCTTTCGATTTCATAATGCTTCGGTATTCCGAGAAAAGACAGAATCTCGTTCATCAGGCGTTCAAGCTTCTTGTCAAATGAAGTGGAATTGTCAATTACTCGCAGATGAGGCGTGCCTGTCCAGACAGAAAGTATCTCTTCATCAAGCTTTTTAGCCTCATCTAAGCTTTCACTCCGAGCCTTGTTGTTTATCAAAGTATATGAGCTTTCTGCACCGTCTGCGGCAGTTACAAGGTGAAAAACAGCGTCATATGAATTGCGGATTATATCTTCATTAGCGCCGTTCAGTGAAGAATATCGGTCAAATTCTTCCTGAGTAACAAAGGCTTTGTTATCAAGCAAGCCTCTGTCAAACAACATTACTACTCTGTCGCAAGGCATCTTTTTGGCAAGCTCGGTTTTTTCATTTTCTTCGGATAATTCAAGTTCAAACAAAAGCTTGTGAAACTCGTAACGTCCCATATTCTGCGGCGTTTTTCCGCTTAAAATAAGCTTTGTTGCACGCTCCTCAATTGTTATAACCTCTATTCCCTGCTCCCTAAGCTTTTTTGAAACATAAGCAAGTGCAGTGGTTTTGCCCGAGCAAGGTCCTCCTGTAAGGACGATTTTGATTACTTCTGCCATAGCGCACCTCTTTTTATAATTCATACTATCATTGTCATTTTCCAACAGTCATTATAGCTTTTCGAAATTAAATCTTAATTCTTTATTGTAATTATTTCAACTCTTTGCGGCAATATGCGGCTCAATTTACATTTTTAAACTGAAATATAGCCATTCAGCGTTGACAAAACACACATTAAAGTGCTAAAATAATTCTGTACCTTTTAAGGGTTTTGTATATTTGAAAGGAAGTAATGTAAATGGAAAAGCAAAACATTGACTGGTCAAATCTCGGCTTTGGCTATATGCCTACAGGCGAAAGATTTGTATCAAACTACAAGGACGGCAAGTGGGACAACGGCATTATGACCGAGGACGCTACCGTCACAATGAGTGAGTGTGCAGGTGTTTTGCAGTATGCCCAGACTTGTTTTGAGGGTATGAAAGCTTACACAACCTGCGATGGCAGAATTGTTGTGTTCCGTCCCGACCTCAACGCCCAGAGAATGGAAGACAGCTGCAAGCGTCTTGAGATGCCTGTATTCCCCAAAGAGGATTTTGTTGAGGCTGTATGCAAGGTCGTTAAGGCAAATTCCGATTTTGTACCTCCTTACGGCACAGGTGCTACTCTTTATATCCGCCCCTATATGTACGGTTCAGGTCCCGTAATAGGCGTTAAACCGTCAGACGAATATCAGTTCAGAATTTTTACAACTCCTGTTGGTCCTTACTTTAAGGGCGGTGCAAAGCCTATCACAATTAAGGTTTCCGATTTTGACAGAGCCGCTCCGCACGGCACAGGTCACATCAAGGCAGGTCTTAACTACGCAATGAGTCTTCACGCAATTGTTACTGCTCACGCAGAGGGCTTTGACGAGAATATGTACCTTGACGCCGCAACACGCACTAAGGTTGAGGAAACAGGCGGTGCAAACTTCCTGTTTGTTACAAAGGACAACAAGATTGTTACTCCTAAGTCAGACAGTATTCTTCCCTCTATCACACGCCGTTCGCTTATGTACGTTGCAGAGCATTATCTCGGTCTTGAGGTTGAGCAGAGAGAGGTTTACTTCGACGAGGTTAAGGACTTTGCAGAATGCGGTCTTTGCGGTACTGCGGCAGTTATTTCACCGGTCGGCAAGATTTATGATCACGGCAAGGAAATCTGCTTCCCGAGCGGAATGGACGAAATGGGTCCGACAACCAAAAAGCTTTATGAAACCCTTACAGGCATTCAGATGGGCAAGATTGAAGCTCCCGAAGGCTGGATTAAGGAAATTAAGTAATAATTCATCTTACATAGAACAACCGTATGTCTTTCGGCATACGGTTGTTTTGATTTATAATTAAAAAAACCGCCCCATAACGGAGCGGTAATTTTTAACTTAGTCAGCTGAATAAGGAAGTAATGCAAGGTGACGAGCACGCTTGATTGCTACTGTAAGCTCACGCTGATGCTTTGCACATGTGCCTGTTACACGGCGGGGAAGAATCTTTCCTCTCTCTGACATATAACGGCGAAGACGTGCGATGTCTTTGTAGTCGATATGTTCAACCTTATCAACGCAGAAGCCGCAAACCTTCTTGCGAGCCTTTCTGCCACGATTCATAGGTCTGTCTGCCATAGTGAAGTTCTCCTTTCAATGAGAATTATTTAAACTAAAGTTGTAGTTAAAACGGTAAGTCGTCATCAAGGGGCATATCCTGAAAATCTGAATTTGCTCCGCTCTGATAAGAAGCAGGCTGCTGTGCAGGTGCTTCCTGCTGATAAGACTGATTGCCGCCGTATGACTGGCTGCCATAGCCCTGATTTCCATAGCTCTGGTTTGCGCCGTACGACTGGTTGTATCCGCCTGAATTGTCACGGCGTTCGCCTGTGAACGATACGCTGTCAGCGACAACTTCGACAACATAACGGTTTGTACCGTCCTTAGCCTGATAGGTACGGCTCTGCAATTGACCGTCAATTGCAATCATTGAACCCTTGCCAAAATAACGGCAAACAAATTCTGCCTGATTTCTCCAGCAAACAATGTCAAAGAAATCTGCCTTGCGTTCTTCGCCCTGCTTTACATAACTGCGATCAACTGCAATTCTGAAGCTTGTAACGCTAATACCTGTTCCTGTTGTCTTTAATTCAGGGTCAGAAACGAGTCTGCCCATCAAAATAACTCTGTTTAACATCTTGTAATCCTTTCGTAATTCGGGACAAGCCCTACAATGTGATTATTCGTCTTCCTTTTTGA
>CAMBNE010000039.1 GCA_945868935.1 uncultured Clostridia bacterium | reverse complement strand
CAAGACTGTTCCCTACACTGAAATACTAAACGTTACCAATATATCAACATTAATTTGGCAAAAAACCTTTCCATACAACACACACTATTATAACTTCGGAGCGAAGCGACCATTAACTCCACTCTCCACACTCCAAACTCCACACTAAATTATCGTTTAATTGCCTTGATTGAATATAAAAAGCATACTGCAACTCCGATAAGCACAGCGGCGGAAATTACCGTTTCTCCGTAAAACTGCGAAGCTTCAACCTTTGAGGTTGAAAATACCTGCGAAGTTCCGAGAAAAAACATTGCCCCTAAGTGAGAGAACAATGCGGTAAAAACGCCTTGGATAATTCTGATACAGAAAAATAAAAGCTTATTTACACTCACTTTGCCGAGTGCCGAGTAAATCTGAAAATGAACGCACAAACCGCCGAAGCCGATTGCAAATGCAGTCATTTCAAGCGTGCAGTTTTGTGACAGCCTGTTCACCGCCGAGCATACCTCAAGCAGACAGCAGAGCATATTTTCAGCCGAACTGTCGCTTATTATCTGCCCGATAATTTCAATAAAAGCAGAGAACAAAACGACAAAGGCACATATGGCGAGAATTCCCTTTGAACTGTCCAAGGCAGATTCAACTATAGCCGTCCCGACCGAGCAAGGCTTTTCTGAAGAATCGGCATATAAGAAATCCTCGTCTTTTTGCTTGTCAAAAAGGTTAATAATAATCCCAAGCAGTATTACCGAAATAATCTGCGAACAGAGTATTATTACTCCGATCGTTTTGTTATTATAAAGCGACATACCGACAAAGTTTATAATGAACCCCGGACCTGCGCACACCGAAAACAAAGCCGCTTTTTCAGCCTCTTTCTGAGAAACTGCGCCGCTTTTTGCAAGCTCCGAAATTCCCTTTGCACCGACAGGATAACCGCCGAGCATAGAAAGTATAATAACGGGTGCAAAGCTGCCCGAAAGCCCGAAAAGTGCCTTTGTAATCCTGCCCAGAGGCTTGCCGATTTTCTGCGCAAGACCGCTTTTTACAATAAAAGATGATGCCGCCATAAACGGAAATAACGACGGAATGAGAACATTCAGGCAAAGGCTTATGCCGTTCAGCGCTCCTTTTGAACAGCTTTCGGAGAAAATCAGAATTGAAACGCAGACGGCAAGAGCCACTAACGCTTTAAAAACCGTTCCTGCTTTTCCGACTGCCGCATTAATATACATATCAATCACCACTAATATATATGATTGAATTTGCATAAAAATTAAGGAACCACTGAATAAATCACGCAAAAGCTGTTTGCACATCTTGCTTGCATATTTTCCGCCATATTGCCCAAAATTCCGTACACAGGCGTCAGCCTGCGCACAAAATTCTGAACAATCTGACGAAAAATCTGACTGCGCAATATGCACAAACGATTTAGTCAGTGCTTCCTAAATGATATAAAATTTTGTGGGAGAGATTTTTTTGCAGAAGAACAAGGATAAACATAACCTCGGCGGTTATGCACCTTTCGGTCTTGATATGGGCGGAATGCCCACGATAGAAATGCTCGGCAACAGGCGCATTACGCTTGAAGGCTCAACGGGAATTCTGCTTTACGAGAGCGACAACATAAAGATTAATACAAACAAAATGGTCGTTTCATTCTGCGGCAGAGGCTTGTGCGTGAGGTGCATTTCCTGCTCGTGCGTTGAGATTGAGGGTTTCGTCACACAAATTGAGTTTCTTTGCTGAGGTGATTTTGTGTTAGTACAGCTTATCAGATTTTTCAGAGGATACGTTGACTTTACCGCAAGCGGAAAGTTCCCTGAGCGTTTTCTGAATATCACTTCACGCTACGGAATCAACCTCTGGAATGCAAAGCCCTCAAAGCACTCAATTAACGCATCAATGTACATAAGCGACTACCGAAAAATACGCCTTGCCGCAAAAAAATCGGGAGTAAAAACAAGGATAAATGCAAAGCACGGACTGCCGTTTTTTGTAAACAAATACAAGCCGAGAATAGGAATTCCGATAGGCGCAGCCGCAGGAATAATTCTTATTATCGTGCTGTCAAATTTTATCTGGTCAGTCAGCGTTACGGGAGCGCAGACTGTCAGCGAAACAAAAATCAAGCAGGTGTTGTCTGAAAACGGCGTGAAAACAGGCGGCTATAAAAACAACCTTGACGTTCAGAAAATTGAGCGTGACACAATGCTTGAAATTGACGAAATCGGCTGGATGAGCGTAAATCTTACGGGCAACATTGCCTCAATTGAAATCAAGGAAAAGGCTCAGAAACCAAAGATTGATTCAAGCGCAACTCCCTGCAATGTAAAGGCAAAATGTGACGGTGTAATAACGGACATAAAAGTCAAAAAGGGCAATGTTCAGGTAAAGAAAGGCAGCGGCGTTGCAAAGGGCGATTTGCTTGTCAGCGGTATAATTGAAACGAAAATGAACACCCTACAATACGTGCGTGCAAATGCCGAGGTTTTTGCCGACGTTGTTTACAAAAAAGACTCGTCAATAAAAAGTGAGTATGAATACACTTTTTTAAGCAGTGAAAAAACCGAACGCAACAGGGTGTTTTTGCTCTGGCTTGAATTTCCGTGCAGTATGTCGTTTTCATCATATGAAAAATCTGTTTTCAGCGAAACCTCGCAGAATGTAATCTGTAACGATGTCGTGCTTCCGCTGGGGTTAAAAACAAGCACGCAGTCAGACCTTAAAAGCGTTGAAAAGAAGCTCGCAAAATCCGATGCGGAAAAAATATTTATAAATGATTTACTGCTTTACGAAGCGTTTGAAAAACCGAAAAGCAAGGTTGTCAGCCGAAAAATAAATATAAATAAAACAGGTGATGAATTTCATTGTGAAACCGATTATATTTTTAACGAAAATATTGCGTACAGCGAAGATTTCAGCGTGACAGATTAAATAATATATGGTAAAATAAAATATTATAAATATTTTGCAATTCAGGATTTGATATTATGAGAATACTTTGTATAGGCGACGTTGTAGGAAGTGTCGGCTGTAACTTCCTGCGCAGTAAACTGCCGACAATCAAAAAAATAAAAGCGATTGACTTTGTAGTCTGCAACGGTGAAAATTCCGCTGACGGCAACGGAATAACTCCAACCTCGGCAAAGTTCCTTTTTGACAGCGGAGTTGACGCAATTACGCTCGGCAACCACACATTCCGCAGGAAGGAAGCCTTTGAATATATTGACGAAAGTCCGTTTATTGCACGTCCTGCAAATTTTCCCGAAAAAACAACGCCCGGAACGGGCATACTCAATATTGATACGGGCAGGCGGATAATCTCCGTCATCAACGTAATGGGCAATATGTGTATGGACAACAACCTCAACTGCGCCTTTGAAACGGTTGACAAAATGCTTGAAAAGGCAGAGGGCAGAATAAAGATTGTTGACTTCCACGCCGAAACGACAAGTGAAAAGCGTGCAATGGGCTATTATCTTGACGGCAGAGCGTCTGTGGTTTTCGGAACGCACACGCACGTTCAGACCTCGGACTGTCAGATACTTCCGAATGGAACGGGGTACATTACCGACGTCGGAATGACAGGCACAATTCATTCGGTGCTCGGCGTCAAAACCGAAATCATCATTGAAAAGCTCAAAACAAAGCTCCCTGCACGTTTTGACCTTGCAAGCGGCGACTGCAAAATGGAATGTGCAATATTTGATGTGGATGAAAAGACGGGTTTGTGCACAAATTCTGAATCTTTGCGCATAGAATGAGTAATTATGACAATAATTGGTTGTTTTTTCTATTGCAAAAAAAGGTTAAAGACGTTATAATATAATCAACTATTGTGTAAAAAAGTCTGTACATTAAAAAGGATGTGCTATTATGATTAACGGAGAAATTTTAAAACAGGCTGTCATTTCGGGCGCAAACAACATCAGCCGTCAGAAAAACAGCATTAATGACCTAAACATATTTCCTGTTCCCGACGGAGATACGGGTACAAATATGTCAATGACAGTTATGTCAGCGGCAAAGGCTCTTGAGGAGTACGACGGCACAAGCGCAGGAGAAGCGGCAAAAATTGTAGCCTCTGCAATGCTCAGGGGCGCAAGAGGCAACTCGGGCGTTATTACTTCTCTTATCTTCAGAGGCTTTGCACAGGGTCTTAAGGATATGGAAGAGGTAAACGGCAAAAATCTTGCGGCGGCTCTCGGAATCGGCGTTGACGCCGCATACAAGGCTGTTATGAAGCCGACAGAGGGAACAATCCTCACCGTTGCAAGAATGGCTTACGAGGCAGGCGTTGAGGCTGCAAAAGAGGACAGCAGTGCAGTGTTTGTATGGCAGGCAATCTGCGACAAGGCTAACGAGGCGCTTGCAATTACTCCCGAGCTTCTTCCCGTTCTTAAAAAGGCAGGCGTTGTTGACGCAGGCGGCAAGGGACTCTGCGTAATCTTTGAAGGTATGCTTTCCGTAATCAAGGACGGCGTTGTTGTTGAATACGATGATTCTGTCGAGGTGACTGTTGATACCTTTGACAGTGCGGCGGCTGAATTTGACGAGGATATCAACTTCACCTACTGCACAGAGTTTATCGTCGGCAGAAACACTGAGGAGGAAACCGACCCTCAGCTTCTTCGTGACTACCTTGAAACAATCGGCGACTGCGTAGTTGTTGTAAGCGATGAGGAAATTATCAAGGTACACGTTCACACCGAACAGCCTGGTGATGCACTTACAAAGGGACTTGAATTCGGTCAGCTTCTCACCACAAAGGTTGAGAATATGAAGGAACAGCATAAAAATGTCAAGAAATCAAAGAAGGCTGAAAAAGAGGTATTCACCCCCGCCGAGCCTGTTGACTATATAGGCATTGTGGCTGTTGCGGCAGGCGAAGGCTTAAAGGAGCTTTTCAAGGACTTAGGCTGTACAAACGTTGTTTCGGGCGGTCAGAGTATGAATCCCAGCACCGACGATATTTATGAGGCTGTAATGGCTACTCCTGCAAAAAACGTAATCGTTCTCCCGAACAACAAAAACATCGTCCTTGCGGCTGAGCAGACTGTTCCTATGGTAACCGACAGAAATGTTGTAATCGTTCCTACACGCACAATTCCGCAGGGAATGACGGCTATGCTCAATTTTGACCCCGAAATTTCGGCTGAAAGCAACGCGCAGCTTATGATGGATTCAGCACAGAACGTAGGCACAGGACTTGTAACCTTTGCCGCACGAAGCAGTGAATTCGGCGGAAAGAAAATCAAAGAGGGCGACATTATCGCTCTTGAAAACGGCAAGCTCACAATTACCGAAAAGAGCGCTGTAAAGGCTCTTATCAAGCTTGCTAAGAATATGGTAAACCGTGACACCTCGTTTATCACCCTTATCTACGGAGAGGACGTAAGCGAAGAGGACGCAAACACTGCGTATGAGGAGCTTCGTGACAAGTTCGGCTCACGCACCGACATTTCGCTTGTCAAGGGCGACCAGCCTGTTTACTACTTTATTTTAAGCGTTGAATAATTAATTAATCAGGGGCATGATATTGCGTCATGCCCTATGTTTTTAACTACAGGTATATATATGGCTTCACTTTATAAAATGCCGATTTCAAATTTAAACGGAATAGGTGCAAAGCGTGCCGAACTTTTTGCAAAGCTCGGAATTAACAGCGTCGGCAGTCTGCTCAATTTCTATCCTCGTGCCTACGAGGACTGGAGTACCGTTGAGAAAATATCAGACTTGCAGTACGGAAGTATGTGCTGTATCAAGGCTGTGCTTGCCACGCCGATTTCCGACTCCCGAATCAGCGGAGGTCGGATTATCTCAAAGGGTATGGTGTACGACGACTCAGGCTCCTTGCAGATTGTCTTTTTTAATAACAGATACATAAGCTCTATGCTTAAGGGCGGAGAAGAATATTTCTTTTACGGAAGAATAACTGCCGACACCTACGGGGCACAGATGATTGCTCCCACTTTTTCGCTTGCAAGCGAAGGAGCAAAAATTCACCCCGTTTACCGCCGGACAGCAGGACTTGTCAGCAAGACAATTTCAAATGCAGTAAAACAGGCGCTTTCGCTTTTGCCGAAAACAGTCAACGACCCTCTGCCTCAGCAGGTCAGGGATATTTTTGATTTGTGCGATTTAAAGCAGGCTTTAAACGATATACATTTTCCTAAAAACCGAGAGCGTCTTGAAAAGGCACGCAAACGCCTTGTTACCGAGGAGCTTGTCGTGCTTAATCTCGGTATGCGAAGCCTGCGTGAGCACAGCAGGGGCGAAAGCGGAGTGAAAATTAAAAAGAGCTTTTCCTCGGAGTTTGAAACGCTTTTGCCGTTTACGCTTACAAATGCGCAGAAAAGAGCAGTTACCGACTGCGTAAACGATATGCTGGCAAAAAGCTCTGCAATGAACAGGCTTGTTCAGGGCGACGTAGGCTCGGGCAAAACCGCTGTTGCGGCGTCTGTATGTTATACAGTTGTAAAAAACGGCTTTCAGGCGGCTTTTATGGCTCCTACAGAAATCCTTGCAAATCAGCACTTTGAAACCTTTAAAAAGCTTTTTGAAAACACCGATATTAGAGTAGCATTGCTGACAGGTGCACTTAAAGAGTCGGAGAAAAAGCGAATAAGACAAGAGCTTTCAGACGGAGAAATCGACCTTGTAATCGGCACTCACGCACTGATAACCGACAAAACCGAGTTCAAAAATCTCGGTATTGCCGTAACTGACGAACAGCACCGCTTCGGAGTTGCTCAGCGTGCAAAGCTGCTCGGCAAGGGTGAAAATCCTCACCTGCTTGTAATGAGCGCAACGCCGATTCCGAGAACGCTCGGTCTGATAATCTTCGGCGACCTTGATATTTCGGTAATCGACGAGCTTCCGCCCTCACGAAAGCCCGTAAAAACAGTACTTATGAGTGCGTCACAGCGCAAGCGCATATATAATTTTATCAGAAGTGAAATTTCTTCGGGCAGACAGGCGTATATTGTTTGTCCTCTTGTTGAGGAGGGCGAGCTTGACAACGTTGCATCAGCTGAGGAATACGCCGCCGAGCTTATGCTAAAGGAATTTTCCGACATTCCCGTCGGAATAGTACACGGCAAAATGAAGTCCGACGAAAAGGACGAGGTAATGGGAAAATTCGCCTCGGGCGAATTTTCACTGCTTGTAGCCACCACCGTAATTGAAGTAGGCGTTGACGTTCCGAATGCGTCGGTAATCGTCATTGAAAACGCTGAGCGTTTCGGACTTTCTCAGCTTCATCAGCTTCGGGGCAGAGTGGGCAGAGGCGAGTTTCAGTCCTACTGTATTCTCGTAAGCGACAAGACTACTCCTACTACAAAGGCAAGACTCGAAGTTCTTTGCTCAACGAACGACGGCTTTAAAATTGCCGACGAGGACTTAAAAATGAGAGGACCGGGCGACTTTTTCGGAGAGCGCCAGCACGGTCTGCCGCAGATGACGATAGCAGATTTTGCAGACACAAAAAGTCTTGAGCTTTCGCAGAAAATCGCCGACTATATACTTTTCACGTACAAGGATATCCGCTGTGATGAGTTAAGGCTGTTAAGAGCAGAAATTGACAGACTCTTTGAGCGTGGCGGACAGAATACTTTGAATTAATCGCTATATCCGATTTTTCGTAGGGACACGGCGTGCCGTGTCCGCAGTGGTTATCAAATTT
>CAMBNE010000038.1 GCA_945868935.1 uncultured Clostridia bacterium | reverse complement strand
TAAAACACGGTGTAGGTATGAAAGAGGACGGCGGAACAGTTACAATAGCCACGAAAGAATTTGATGACAGATACGAAGTTATCGTATCTGATGACGGCGTAGGCTTTGATACATCAAAGAAACCGAATGACGGACGAACTCACGTGGGAATGGAAAATGTGAGAAACAGGCTAAAAACAATGTGCAATGCCTTACTGAATATTGAAAGCACAGTCGGCAAAGGCACAGTTGCAACAATAACAATCCCAAAGGAGGAAAAATGATATGAGAATTTTAGCGGCTGATGATGAGGCACTGGCTCGTGAAATGCTGACTGACGCAATAAGAGAAGCTTTGCCGGATGCAGAAATATTTGATTTTGCAAAACCATCGCAGCTTCTTGAATTTGCATCCAAAAATCCGCCATGCGAAATTGCATTTCTCGATATACATATGCGTGGAATGAACGGCGTAGAGCTTGCAAAAAAATTAAAGGACATTAATCCGAAGTTGAACATAATTTTTGTAACAGGCTTTGACCAGTACACAGGCGACGCTATGAAGCTTCACGCAAGCGGTTATATAATGAAGCCTGTAACAAAGGAAAAGGTTGAGGCGGAATTAGCTGAACTTCGTCACCCGATTGAACCAAAAAGCGATGTCCTTCTGCGTGTGCAGTGTTTTGGTAATTTTGATGTATTCACTCCTGACGGAACTCCTGTTCATTTTGAGAGGAGCCGTTCAAAAGAGGTTTTTGCCTATCTTGTTCACCGTCACGGAAGCTCCTGCACTATCAAGGAAATTGCGGCGGCTCTGTTTGAAGATGAACCTTATGACCTAAAACAACAGGCATATATTCAGAAAATTATTTCTGCGATGATGAAAAGTCTGAAAAAATGCGGTGCGGCTGACGCTGTGTTTAAAAAATATAATAGTCTTTCCGTAAACGTCAGCAAGCTTGACTGCGATTACTATCGCTTTAAGGAGCTTGACTCGGGTGCTGTCAATTCCTACAACAGCGAATATATGGCGCAGTATTACTGGGCAGACTTTATGTTTGACGACTATGATTATGACGAGGATTATTAATTAATAACCATCTGTCACAATATAAGAATTGAAGTGCAGTAAATTTACATTATAGTAAACTTACTGCACTTTTTCTTATACAGTCACAATCGGCAATTCAATTGCACTTTGATTTTTGTTGTCCGAAGACTGCGAATTACTGCTTTGTTGAGAATTTGACGATGAACTGTTGCTTTGATTATTACTTTTTTCTGATTTTTTGTTATCCGTCTTGTTTTCAGGCGACGCTTTACTGTTCAATGATGATTCCTTATTGTCTGAAGTTTTTGAGCTTGAGCTGTCTTTTATGATTTCAAGTTCTCCGTCATCAAGCTCAGGCGAATCGGAATAAGAATCTGTATTTGCTTTTGAATTACTGCCTTCAGACGATTCAGATATTTTTATATCATCAGAATCAGTGTTGCGTTCAGAATCCGACAATACAGTTGTTACAGCTGTTGAAGAAATTGTGCTGTTTTCAGTTTTAGTCTTATTAGAATTTTTATCAGAACAATTCACTAAAACTATAGCAACAATTACTGATGCAACTATAAGCAACGAAACAGCAATTATTATGAGCTTCTTTTTCATGGCTGTCACCTATCGTATTACCGGAATAATCGGCAGTTCAATCGGTTTATCATCGTCCTTTGAAGTATTTGATGAAAATTCCGATATATCTCGCTGAATCTGAGTTGAGTCAATAATATTTATTTTACCGTCACCGTTTACATCTGCAAGCTCTTTCTGAAATTCGCTTAATGAAATTATGGATGACAAGTATTTTTGAATCATCGAAGCGTCTTTAATATCTATTTTTCCGTCAAGGTTAACGTCACCCGACTGATAATCGGAAGGGTTACCGGGCAAAATCTCAACCTCATCATCGGATAATGCAAAAGCAGGAATAAACGCCGCTAAAAAAAGCGACAATGTTATTAACAAAGCAATGGTAATTTTTATTATTTTTTTCATTTTCCACCTATATGTAAATTAATTAAGCTGTACTGACATATACTATTGTGTGCAAAGCACCGCCTTGAAATAGTCAAGGCGGCATTTTGCTTTTAGGAGAGAAGTTGAATTTATGTTTTCATAAATTCACTTCAATATAATGGGGGTTTTAAAACTTATTATCAGTTGATTATGGCATAATCTCGGTTTCATTATCCTCCAGAACCGGTGGATCAACTATGCTTGTTGTGATTACGTCCTCTGTTTCAAATTCCGTAATTTGCATTTCTGCTCTTATGTACTTTTCTTTTTCCATTTTTCATTACTCCTTATACTGTTTTATAAGCTACGGCTTTTTTGTTGTACTGATACAGCGACTTAACAAGATTTCTTACATTGTCGTGTGTACCGTCATCTGTCGGATAAGCATTTAATACCGAATAAGCATAGCTTAACGGTGAATAGCTTATCTCACCGACCTTTTCGCCGTTTTCATAAAGTGAAAGCGTTAATGCTTCGCCAAGCTTATGCGCAGGAATGTTGTCAACCTTTACATACAGGTAACTGCCTGATTCTGCGATATCATAACTCTTGCCCTCGCTGTCTGTACAGGTGAAGTTATCAATGCTTGTTTTTTCCGAATCATATGCAAAGTAGTGCTTAATCTCTGTATTTGATTTCAGCACAAGACTGCTTCCGTAGTATGATGCGCTTCCGGTGTAGCTTTCATCAGGTGTGTATGAAGATTTATAAGCAGAAAGCTCATCTGCCTGTGTATCTTCAAGCTGTGTAAGCTCACCCGGCAAATCGCAGTTTGCAAGGTAGTCTGTGACGAAATCAAAGTATGTCTGAGAATTTGCGCCGTAGTTGAGCATTGAAATTACAAGCTCTTTTGTTTTTGTGTCATAGCTTTCATCATTGAGAAGTGTATAAGCATATTCTGCAACATTGTAGTAGAACGCTGTTCCCTCTTTGTCGCCGTTTACAAGCTGAGCCTTAACACCGCAGGTCATTTCCTTTGCGGCAAGGTTACAGGTGAATTTGTAATATGTTTTGCCATCGTAGATTACCTTTGCATCATCGGTAAGAGGAACGCTTTGAGAATAAAGCACATTCAGCTCACCTGTTTCGGAAACATTATTAATAACCGAAAAATTCATTGTTGTGTTTTCGTTTGCGTAATCATCGCCAATTTCCATAAAGTAATTGAGTCCGACTTTTCCGTCAAGGGTAATGCTGTAACCGTAGAGTGCGCTCATTTCGTCCTCGTATAATCCGCAGACTGAGCACTTGCCGTTCATAGAAATGAAATTATGTTCACTCGAAACCGGTTCATTTGAATACAAGTTTGTTCCTGCACAATTTGTGCCGTAGTAAACGGTTTTACCGCCGAGAACAGGATATGAATCTGTTCCTAACTCCTGTCCCCAGGCAAGGTCGCCATCACTTATATTACCGTTTAGCAGATATGCAACCTCACCGCTTGCAAACTGCTCCGCTGTTTTTACTCCTGTGTTCTGGCTTGTTATAGCTTGACCTCCTGAACACAACGGTAAGTCTGCATCAGAATAGTAGAAGTAATTGATTTCCATATTTGAGCCGGATTGACCAACTGCCACACCTTTATAAAAACTCGGGGTTATTCCGCTGCCGGAAGTATTGATGCAATTCAGCTCTCCCGTATTATAGCCGTTTGCAATATAGCAGCCTCCAAACCCGGCAATTCCGCCTATACTGCCGCCACCAAACTGTGTACCAGAGAAGCTGTCATAGTACAGATAAATATTTCCGGTATTGTACACATTGATTAGTGAACTGTTGGCTTCCACTCCTGAAATACCGCCTACGTATGAACTACCTTTATCATAAACCTTTACTTCACCGGTATTATAGCATTCTGAAATAGTGTTACGGATGCCGTATCCGTCAATTTCGCCTGCTCTCAAGTAGCTTGTAACCGTTGAAGAATTGCTACAGGTTGAAATTGTGGAATCAACGGCTTCTCCTGCAATTCCTCCGGAGTAGGCATTACTGCTATCATTACACACATAAGCCGAGCTTGAACAATTACTTATTGTACCGTCACTTATATAACCGACAATTCCGCCGGTTGAGTATTTATGGGTTACAATTATACTTGAATTATCAACGCTGAGATTTTTAATTACCGGTGTTTTACCATCAGTTGCCTCGCAATAGCCGAACAAACCCGAATAGTTAGCGATTCTGTGTACATACAAACCGCTTATTTTATGTCCTGCTCCGTCAAAAGTGCCGCAGTAGGGATAGTCTTTCGTACCCATAGGCGTCCATTCTGTCGGTGTGTTACCCGAATATGTGCCGTCTGAGATATTGAAGGTTGTGCCGGGGTTTAAGTCTATGTCGTTCATCAATTTAGCGCACAATGTACTTGCACCGCCGTTTACCGCATCAGCAAATTTTTTCAAATCCTCAGCGGTTAAAATGGGATAAGGACATTCCTCACTTCCGCCCCTAGCTCCGCAAAGTGTGCAGGCGCCCATTTCGTTATATTGATGGCCAACGCCCTGTTTTTCATAGCGGACATCATTGCTGTAGTTTACTTCTGTTGACTGACAGTTTTCATAACCGTAATAAACCCTCGGACCGTTTAATACGGGATATTCGTCTTTGCCGATTTCCTGTCCCCAGTTTGCTCTGCTTGATGTTTGTCTCAGCCTGTATGCAACCTCACCGCTTTTAAACATTGACTCGTTAGCTTGGTTGACATTTTCTGTTATAAAACGTTCGTAATCACCTCTATCTCTGTTTACTAGAGCAATTTTGTATCCGTAAAATGAGTTAGATATGTTTGCATGTTGATATTCATTCAGGTCATTCAATAAACACCCGTCAGTATAACAGTTTCTGATGTATGTCGTGGTATCATTTTCAACTACCAATCCGCTAGCATAAGTTAACTCACCAATGAGCTGTATACTATTAAGTGCTATACAATCTTCAATGAATAAATTTCCATCTGTTAACCCATGTGTTGTGCCAAAATTACCAACTATCCCTCCGGTATCATAACCGCTATGATAACTAAATTTTCCTCTTTGAACGCATCTCTGAATCACACCGCCGGTCGTACAACCAACAATACCGCCTAATGGACAATGAAAACGTTCAGTTTTAAGATTGCTTTCGTTTACACAGTCTGAAATCGTTCCCAGCTGAAAATTACCGACTATGCCGCCCATCTCACAGTAATTATAATCATTAAGAATAGTGTATTTGTCCGGTCGGTCGACTTTGCTTGAACAACCTGTTACTGTACAGCTATATGCCGCACCGATTAAACCGCCAAGCTTATCATCAGCGACAACATAGGTGCTGTAGTTATGGCAGTTTGTAACAGTAGTTTTATTTGCCTTGCCGATTAAAGCACCTACATAAGCTTCGCCCCAGAACCAAGAGTCCTTAATAGTAAGGTTTTTAATTACTGCACCCTCGTCTGTGTAGCCAAAAAAGCCGATTTCGTTTGTATATTTGGAATTGTTGTACACGCCGCTTATGGTGTGGCCGTTGCCGTCAAAGATACCCTTGTACTTCGTACCCATTGTTGCGCCGATTG
Source organism: uncultured Clostridia bacterium (assembly GCA_945868935.1). Classification (GTDB taxonomy): domain Bacteria; phylum Bacillota; class Clostridia; order Oscillospirales; family Acutalibacteraceae; genus Ruminococcoides. The sequence goes on along the minus strand of CAMBNE010000038.1, from coordinate 2,128 downwards.
GCTTCCACTCCACGGGTTTCTCACCGCTCCAGCCACCGTTATAGAGGTCGTCGTTGTAGCTTGTGCCTGTGTTGAACGAGAGGTCATTCATCAGCTTTGCGCAAGCAGATTGTTCGTCGTCAGCAACCTTCGCACGGAAATCCAACAAATCCTGCGCCGTATAAATAAGGTACGGATCGTAGTAAGTACCGCTTCCCGTCAAAGCCGAGGCTGTTAATGTGCCCAGCGGCACAAGGGAGATAAGCATCATAACTGCAATAAGCAACGACAATGCTTTTCTGCCTGTCTTTTTGATTTTCAATTAAACCACCCTTTCTGAAAATTTATTTTCTCCCTAACTGTTGTATAAAACATAGTGGGAAAAGTTGTTGAAAAATCAAAGCTTTCTCCTGAGTATTGAAAATTGCGCAATCAATACTAATGCAACTACTGCAAGCACAATCAAGCCCAAAATTTCAGAAGGTAAACTGAAACCAAAATTCTGAGAATTGATAAATTTTACTCCAAAGGGTGCAACAGCTGTTACTATTCCGCCAATAAGGTAAATAACTCCCGATACAAGCGTAAATTTCCTTGCACTTGTTTCTGTATAACTGCCAATTGTCAACAGACCAACACACTTTTTTGTACAAAGCTGGGCAATTCCCAGAATCACTGCCAAAACCCCTGTGATTGCTGTAACATAATCATACACTGTTAAAGTTTCAAATACGTTCATAATAATTTCCTCCGTTAAAATTTATTAGTTTTGATTTTTTGAATGGGATATCAGCTTACAATTTTGGATAACCGACTTTATTTTTCACTTTAATTTAATGATTCATAATTTTTCGACCTTTCTTAAAAAGAATTTTGTAACAGCTGAATCAGACAGATTTGCTGTTATAAAAGGTATTATAACATACGAAGTGCAACAAAAGTGCAACAAAATCAGGCTTTTTTGTAAAATTTAAAAATTTTTTTGAAATTTTAGAAAATCGAAACGAAACGGCTTAAAAAAGCGGCTCGAACATAATGTCCGAGCCGCTTTGCTTAACAAGACAAAATTATGTAATCATAAATCAAAGTTTATCTGATTGTAAAAACAACATAAGAAGTATCTCTTAATGCAGTATTTTCAAAACGAGCGTCTTCATCTTTACTCCAAAGGAAAAATGATTGACCGTAGTGTGCTCTTTCAAAAACAGCTTGCGTCTTATACGAACAGTTATTTAAGTCAAATACCACAGCATTGTGCCTTTCGTGTATTGAAATATCACTCTTGTTGCTTTTTCCGATTTTATAATTTTCGTCAACATTGTAATCTGAGTAATGCTCATCTGTGCAGGTAAGCGTAACTTTTCCGTCCAAAGGAATACTTTCTGTACTTACCCTACCTGCAACCACAAGATTTGCATTTGTATTCAATTTAAAAATATCACTGTTTGTCATATAGTCCTTAAAGGATATTCCAAGGTTCATATTATCAAATCGGTTTTTAATTATTGCAAGCTGAGTTCCGGAGAGTACATAAGCCGAGTTTATTTCCTTGTTTGTTTTTTGATCCTCAAGCCTTACATAATCATAATCCAATCCATAATATTTGTATTTTATGCTCGGCCTATTAACACCCTTAGCTCTCAGATGTTCAATTGTCTGTTTGGAATTTACACGATAATGTCGTACAAACTTTGCTGAAGCTGCAGACACAGGTCTTCCAACTACATAACACCATCTTTCGCCGTCTTTAACTTCTTGTATTCCGGTATTTTCAAGCGCTTTTATTGCACTGTTCCAAGCGTCGGAAATGCTTGTATCATCATCGCTTATTCCCGAATGGTAGTCTGCTGCATAAGAGGCAAGGCAGCCGTACTTGAATAATGAAACAGTAAGATAATTATTCATATTCAAAAGATCCTCTTCAGCCTCATCCTGGAAATTGTTTGAAGTTGTAATATAAGTAAAGTATGCGTCTAAATACGAAATTGTTTCCTTTCCGGAAATTGCATCACAAAGATTTTTATACTGTTCAATAAATTTAGTATTGAAGCCATTTTCGTTAAGTGCCTCAAGAGAGATTTTTGTCTGAACATAGTCCAAAAGCATTTCTGCGTTTTCTTCCGTAGCTGCAAGCTCAGCGTTATTCTCG
>CAMBNE010000037.1 GCA_945868935.1 uncultured Clostridia bacterium | reverse complement strand
GACTGGTTATCGTTCCACTTGTAAAGCTCGTCTGTGTCGGTGAAAACACCGAAGTCTTTTTCTTTATTACCATTTTCAAGAAGTCTGAACTGCACCTGTGTTGACTGCTCCATAACAGTTCTGCCGTTCTGGGTTTTTGCCTGTCTTGTGGGCGTAACCTTTGCCGGAAGAATGAACTTCGCCTTGATAACCTCATCAATCATTGCGTCGATATTTTCCTTGCATCCGTCAGCCTGCATCTTTTCAATTGCGCTCACATCCTCGGGATTCTTTATCTGCTCGGCAGGTACCTTACTGCCTTCCATTTTTACATTTTTTAAATCACTCATCTGAGTCCTCCGTTGAAGTATTATTGCATTATTTTTCGGCTAAGCCGTTATTCAACTGTGTAGGTTTTGTCAGGCTCTACAACAAGGCCCTGTCCTTCGGGATACTGCACACTGTCTGTTGCGTCGCCGTCATTAAAGATAATGTACGGTGTTTCCCAGCTCAGCTCAAAGGTGTAGCTGTATTTTCCGTCGGATTCCTTTGTCATTTCAAGTCCCGGCCACATATCGTTTTCGTTGCCGATATCGTCATAAACATAGGCGTAAAGCTCGTCGCCCCAGTTATCGCTGTCGGGCTTTTCAAAGTAAACCTTTGTGCCCTTCTTGATTTCGTAATTCTTCTTGTAGGTAAACTCAACTCTTTCGTAGGTCTTAACGCCCTGCTCGTTTTCTGCACGAAGCTCAAGCACGCCGACTTTACCGTCCTCTCCGGCTTTCACCTTAACCTTGTCGCCGTTTTTAAACGAAACAGCCTTGCCGCCGTTAAGCGAATATGTTGCGTTTTTGCCGTTTTCAAGCGTGAGAGTAACCTCTGTTGAATCGCCGTCAAAGGTAAACTCCGTACCCTCTGCAACGCCTACGTTTGCACTCTCGGCATAATTTGTGTAGCCCTCGTTGTAGAGAACTACAACGGAATTTTCAGGAATCGGAGTTTCGCAGGTAATCTTGCCGTTCTTAACAACATACTCGGTCTTTTCGTCAACGCGGTCAACGTATGTTCCGTCTGCAAGATTTGTTTCAAAGTCAACTGCAGCCTCGTCGCTTGTGTTGACGATTACAAGTCCCTTCTCTCCTCTCTCAATCAGAAGAACGGTTGAGTCGAGGTTGGGATTTACAAGGTTTTCTTCCTCGCCAATCATTGCGGTACGGAAGAAGTTTACAGCGGAAACTCTCTTATCCTTGTACATATCGTCGCCCTGAGTGCCGATTCTGTTCATTCCCCACTCGTTTGTCAATGAGCAGTCATAGGGACGTGAGAAAAACAGCGGTGTGCCGTCCTTACGTGCTGTGATGATTGACCAGCCGAGGATAACCTGCTCGTTTGTCAGCTGATTCCATGTGCCGTCATTGATGTAGTTATCGTGAGATTCAACCCACGTTACCATATTAAGCGGAGCATCGCCGAGCCAGTAGTCGGTAACTGCGCTTGTGTCAATCATATTGCCCGTAACGGCTGAACGGATTTTACTGCCGTATGTGCTTGAGGTTGTTCTGCCGATTGCGTCTATGTATGCGGCAATTCTGTCGTTGTTGCCCTGAAGCACCTCGCCGTATACAAACATATTGTCGGCATTATTCATTTCCGTTAATGCTCTTTCCCAGAAATTATTTTTAAATCCGTCGTCCTCTTTGGGGTCATCGGGCAAGCCTATATGCTTTGCAGTGTCATAACGGAAGCCGTCTGCGCCGCAGGCTATGCAATCGTTGATAAATTCAAGGAAGTAATCCTGAAAAGATGTTCTTTCTGTGTTGATATCGGGAAGTCCGCCCATCTTATAGGTTGTACATTCAAGGCGGTCGCCGTAATCCTTTATGTCATTTGCGTTGCCCTTGTGGTAGAGCGTTTCAAGGCTTCCGCCGCCTGCCTTGATTAAATCCTCACTGACAGCGTCGGTTTCGGGAGTGGTGTGGTTTGCGATTATGTCAACAATAACCTTTACGCCGTATTTTTCAGCCTCGTCACACATAGCCTTGAATTCGTCACGTGTTCCGAGCTGATAGTTGCCGATTTTAAAATCGGTCGGCTGGTAGTGATAATACCACTTTCCGTTGCCGTAAAGCTCCATTCCGCCGTTCTCGCCCTCAAGACATTCATTGATTGGCGAAGTCTGAACGGCTGAAAAACCTGCCGCCGCAATATCGGGCATTGACTCCCTGATTGTGTTGAAGTCCCAACAGAAAGCCTGTAAAATTGCGCCGTCGGCAACCTTGTCGGCAGTTTTGAAGTCAACAGACTCAGCATTATTTTCCGAAGAGCCTTGCTGAGAACAGCCTGCAAAAGCAGACAGAGAGCCTGCTAAAAGCAAAGCAGACAATGTGCAGGACAAAATCCTTTTAAACAAATAAATCACCGTCTTTCAAAATTCTAAATAAATATATAACTGTAATATTGTCTATTAGTTTTTATTATAACATAAAAATCCTGCGTTTTAAATAGTTTTTTAGCATTTTTACACATAATATTTTACAGGTATTTTTTAATTCCGATAAACAAAATTAAAGTCACACATATTGTTTTAGGAAAATATATGTAGTATAATTATGATAAATATATCTTAAAGCAGGTAAATGATTATGAATCACGCCGTAATTATTACGTTATATTGTGAAAACAGACGTACAATTGAGCTTTGCAGTGAGTTAAGCGAGCTTGGCGCAGGAAACATTGTTATCGTAAATGACGGATGTAACCCGAAGTCCGAATACTTTAACGAGCTTAAAAGCATTGGCTGTCACATTGTGAATTTAAAAGACAAAAGCGGCAAAGGAGCAAGCATTCGTGCCGGGCTTGAATTTGCTCACGACAAGCTATACAACATAAGCGGCTTTATCACCGCCGACGCTGACGGTCAGCACAAGGCTGAGGACATTATGAAAATCAGCCGTGCGCTTGAGCTTCGTCCAGATTCGCTTGTGCTTGGCAGGCGGAATATGAAGAAATCAAAAGCGCCTTTTTCGGTAAAGTTCGGTCATAAAATTTCATCGCTTTATTTCAAGGTCGTTACCGGTACAAGCTGTAAGGACACACAGACGGGACTGAGAGGTATTCCTCTTTCACTTTATGAAACTGCAATTGAAACAAGCGGCGACAGGTGTGACTATGAAATGAACTTTCTGACACGCTGTGCCGACAGGAAAATTCCGTTTTACAACGTTAACATAAATGCCGACTATTCGGGCGGTCAGAAAAGCAGTTACAGACTTATTAAGGACACGTATCTGATTTACAAAACTCCGCTGAGATTTGCAACATCATCAATCGGCTGTACGCTTATTGACCTTACGCTGTTTACGGTTTTTGCATATCTTCTGCCGTCAAGCTTTGTATGGAATGTTGCGTTTGCAACACTGCTTGCAAGAATTGTATCGGGTGCGATTAATTTTATTATCAACAGACGTGTGATTTTCAAAAACGACGGCAAGGCAAAAAAGCAGGCAGTCAGATTTTTCATTCTGTTTTTCTGCATAATGTGCGCCAGTACGGTTATCGTTTCGCTGTTGTCGTTTATCCCGATTCCGGTCACGCTTACAAAGGCAATTGTAGATTTACTGCTGTGGACGGTAAACTACACTGTGCAAAGACAATGGGTGTTTAAAGAAGATAAATAGCAAAACAAGGCTGTTTCGTTCGTGAAACAGCCTTTACTTGTCTTAATTCATAATATCTTTTAAATTGTTTTGCTCATTATCAGCCGACAACCAACGGAGCAATACCTGTTCTGCCTGTGTCGCCGTAGCCGCCTGCGATATACTTCTGAATGCAGGTCACATCAGTAATGGAAATTCTGCCGTCGTTGTTTACATCGGCAAGAACGCTTATAAGCTCGCTTTCAGGCTCTTCAATACCAATGCCGAGCTTCTGTACCAAGGTAGCGTCCATAATTGTAATTACGCCATTTCTGTCAACGTCACCGTATAACACCTGCGGCTCAGGCTCAACATTCGATTTTACAAACCTTGCAAAGCAAAGAATTTCAGCCGTTTCGTCAAGCAATTCATCTGACAAAGTTCCGTTCTGATAAGCGTTGATAATGCTCGTAAAAATATTATTACTATATATTTTAATGTCCCTTCCTATACTGGACGTAACATACAAGTATTTTCCGATAACCATATAATCAACCGCATCTAAATATAAGGACATATCACTTTCTACAAACACAAGCATACTGCCGTCACTTAATGTACCGTAATAATCAACGGTAATTGAATTATAGTCGCATTCAGGATGAATTTTATAATAATCGTCTTTAATCTGCGTTTCACTTAATTCGTCTAAAACAAGTTTTTCTCTTTTCCTGTCGGGATATTCAACAGGATACTTTTCTGTATCTATATCACCGTAATGACCTGTTTTAAGTGGCGGATAAGGCACTTCAGCAGCCGAAACAGCAAAACAGCTCAATATGCTCAACAGCATAATAACAGAAAGGAAAACGGAAATTTTTTTCATAAATTTCACCTCATTAATCTTGTAAACAAAAATGTTAACAAATTTTTCCTGAATTTTTAAGATTATTATATCATTTATTACAACAAACGTCAACAAAAAATGACCATCTTTTACGATGGTCATAAAAGTATAATTATTTTACTCTTTTCTTGCAAAGCCTTTTCCTCGGATTGTGCCTGCTGTGGTGACGATTATAAAGGCGTTTTCGTCAATGCTTTTAACGCCGTTCTGGATTCTGTAAACCTGCTGAGGACGTACTGCGCACATTATAACACGCTTTTTTTCTCCGCTGTAGGCTCCCTCGCCGTCGAGGAGCGTTACTCCCCTTTCGAGGTCGTTAATAATCGCCTTGCTCACCTCGTCATACTTATTCGTTATGATGAACATAAGCTTGCCGTTGCCTCTTGAAGTACCGTAGGAGATTGTATCAATCACCTTGATGCTCACGAAAATTGCGATAATTGCGTACAGAACGCTCTCAAAGCTGTTGTACACAAAGAACACCATTATAAGAATTGCAAAATCTGCAATCATAATAATGTTACCCGTTGAAATATAAGGCATATGCTTATGAATATTCAGCGCAATAATGTCAGTTCCGCCTGTTGAGCCGCCACGATAGAATATAAAACCGAGTCCGATTCCGTTTAAAATTCCGCCGAAGATTGCGGCAAGGAGTGTATCACCCGTATAGACGGGCACAAACGGCGTTAATGCATCAATTGCAACTGACACAAAGGCTGTGCCTATAATCGTTTTTGTCAGAAAATTCATTCCGTTTTCAACTGCTCCCCAGACAAACAGAGGAATGTTCATCAGGAAAATAAGCGTACCTATCGGGAGCGAGAACATAAAGTTGAGCATTGTTGCAATACCCGTAAGTCCGCCGGGGGCAATGTTATTGGGTGAGGTAAAAACGACTACCGAGAGTGCGTACAAAACTGCACCCACTGCTATTATAACATAATCGACAACCGCTGATTTTACTGAGTTCAGGGTCGGCTTGTGGAATTTGAATTCTGATTTTTTCATTATATCACTTCTATTCCGAAATATTGGAAGCACTGATTAAATCGTTTGTGCATATTGCGAAGTCAGATTTTTCGTCAGGTTGGACAAATAAACCGCAGTAATGCTGACGCATTACGAGGATTTTTTGGGCAAGCTGACGGAAAATATGCAAGCAAGATGTGCAAACAACTTTTAGTGTGATTTATTCAGTGATTCCATATGTACAATCATATTGAAAATCTCATCAATCCTGTCCTTTTCACCGTTTAAGTGCAGATAGCCGAACAGAGCTTCAAGTCCTGTTGCGCTGTGATAATCTGCTACACTGCCGTTTTTCGGTGTGCATTTCGGGGCGGCGTTTCTGCCTCGCTTATAAACCGAAAGCTCCTTTTCGGTTAAGGACGGCATTATCTGCTTTGCAAATTCAGCCTGACTTTTGCAGTTTACAAGCGACACCTTGATTTTGTTAAGCTCACCGACAGGGCGGTTTGCCTTGCGCACAAGGTATTCCCTGACAAGCAAATCGTACACGCCGTCACCCACAAACGCAAGCGTAAGCGGTGAAATTTCATCTGTTTTAGTATGTTTTACTGAGGTATTCTCCATAACATATCCCTTTATAATTCTAATATAGAATTAATCCATAAAGTCAAATTCAACGTCATAAATTGAAACAGTGTCGCCGTCGTTACAGCCCTTTTCACGCAGAGCGTCAATTACACCGCCGTTGATAAGCACCTTCTGGAAGTAGTTGAGGCTTTCGTAATCATCAAAATTAATACCCTTCATAACCTGCAACAGCCAGTCAGCTTCGACTGTGTAAATTCCGTTTACGTTTTTGATTGTTACGCTGTGGTCGTCAAAATCTTCCACGTTTACAACCGGTGCAGGCTCTGCCTCGTAGTGGACAATCGGCGGTAGCTTTGAGAGCATTTCCTGAATCTTTTTGAGCATCGGGTCAACGTCATAACGGATTGCCGCCATAATCGGGAAAAAGTCATAGCCCTTTGACTCAACGTAATTTTTAAACTCCTCAATCTGCTCATCTGTAGCCATATCGCACTTGTTGCCTGCAACAATCATAGGTCTTTGCGCAAGCTCGGGGTTGAATTTTTCAAGCTCTGAATTGATTGTTTCAAAGTCCTCAATCGGGTTTCTGCCCTCACTGCCCGAAACGTCAACAATATGAACGAGCATTCTGCAACGCTCAACGTGGCGCAGGAACTGGTGGCCGAGTCCTGTACCCTGCCATGCGCCCTCAATAAGTCCGGGAATGTCAGCCATTACAAACGAGCTTCCCTCGCCCATTGACACAACGCCGAGGACGGGAGTTATTGTGGTGAAGTGGTAGTTTGCAATTTCGGGCTTTGCCTGAGAAACAACCGACACAAGCGTGCTTTTTCCGACATTCGGAAAGCCCACAAGACCGACGTCTGCAAGGAGCTTAAGCTCAAGCACAACGTCAAATTCTTCACCGGGAAGTCCGGGCTTTGCAAAGCGAGGCACCTGACGGACGGGAGTTGCAAAGTGGGGATTTCCCCAGCCGCCCTTGCCGCCTCTTGCAACAATGTACGGCTCTTTGGTGGAAACGTCGGCTAAAATTCTGCCTGTGCTTTCTTCCTTTACAAGAGTTCCGACGGGAACACGGATAATCAAATCCTCAGCGTTTCTTCCTCTGCATCTGCCGCCCCTGCCGTTTTCGCCCTTTGCGGCAAAGTATTTGCGCTTATATCTGAAATCTGCAAGCGTTGAAAGGTTTGAGTCGGCTTGAAAGACAACGTTTCCGCCTCTGCCGCCGTCACCGCCGTCGGGACCGCCTGAGGCTACGTATTTTTCACGGTGAAACGAAACTGCACCGTCGCCGCCGTCGCCTGCTTTAATTTTAATTTTCGCTGTATCTACAAACATAGAATGTACTCCGTTTTAAAAATAATTGACTAATCCTTTAAAAAATATATTATTTTTGGAAATAATTGTGAGCTAAACCTTAAATTAATTCGGAATTCGGAATGCGTAATTCGGAATTTCGGTCGAGTGGATAGGTTGCGATAATTCAAAAAGTATAGCGCCCGAATTTATTTATATGCGGAGTTGCCGGTCGAGTGCCTCGACACGCGAATTTTATTATTGTAGAGGCGAACTGCGTTCGCCATATTTCATAAATTGCATTGTAATTTATGAAACGGGACGTCAAGGATGCCGTCGCCTACGGCAATAAAGGAATCGTTTGTATTACAGTCGTAGGGGACGGGTTCCTACACGTCCCATTCACAAAAATTGCAATGCAATTTTTG
>CAMBNE010000036.1 GCA_945868935.1 uncultured Clostridia bacterium | reverse complement strand
TTCGGTGCGCCGTCGTTTGGCGGAGCAACCAACTGCGCAAATCAGCTAAGACGTGCGCAGGCAGGAGGCTGTCTTTCAACAGGCGAGCTTTTAAAAATTGCGCAGACATTAAGGATAATCCGCACAGTCAAGGAGTGGCACTCAAGATTTTCAAACACAGAAACTGCGCTTGACAGCTATTTCAGCGGACTGATTTCCAATAAATTTTTGGAGGAAAAAATCACCTCTGCAATTTTAAGCGAGGACGAAATCGCCGACAGCGCAAGCACGGCTTTGTCCGATATCCGCCGCAAAATCCGCACTGCATCTTCAAAGGCGAGAGAAGTGCTCGACAAAATTATTCACAGCTCAACATACATAAAGTACCTTCAGGACGCTATTGTAACACAGCGTGACGGACGGTATGTTGTGCCTGTAAGGAGCGAATGCCGCAACAACGTGCCGGGACTTGTGCACGATACCTCGTCAAGCGGTGCGACTGTTTTCATTGAGCCGATGGGAGTAGTGCAGGCAAATAACGACATTAAAATGCTCAAATCAAAAGAGGAGGAGGAAATCGAGCGAATCCTCTTTGAACTGTCCGCAAGCGCAGGCGACTTTGCCGATACGATAATCAGAAGTTACGATAATCTTGCAAATCTCAACCTTATTTTTGCCAAGGCTGACCTTGCGTATTCAATGAAGGCTTCAATGCCGATTATGAACGACAGAGGCGTAGTCGACATAAAGCAGGCAAGGCATCCGCTGATTGATAAGGATAAGGTCGTTCCCGTTGACATTGTGCTCGGAAAGTCCTTTGACACTCTCGTAATCACAGGCCCGAATACGGGCGGTAAAACGGTTACGCTAAAAACGCTCGGACTGCTTACTCTTATGGCTATGTGCGGAATGTTAGTGCCGTGCGCCGACAACAGCGAGCTGTCGGTTTTCAGACGTGTGCTTGTCGATATCGGCGACGAGCAGAGCATTGAGCAGTCGCTGTCAACCTTTTCTGCGCATATGACGAACATTATTCAGATTATCAAGCTTGCAAACGCAGGCTCGCTCTGCCTTATTGACGAGCTCGGCGCAGGCACGGATCCTGTTGAGGGTGCGGCGCTTGCTATTGCAATTCTTGAAAAACTGCGTACTCGTCACGCAAAAATCGCATCAACAACTCACTACGCAGAATTAAAGGAGTTTGCACTACGCACAGAGGGCGTAGAAAACGGCTGTTGTGAGTTTGACGTTGCAACGCTCAAGCCGACCTACAGACTTTTAATCGGCGTACCCGGAAAAAGTAATGCTTTTGCAATTTCAAAAAGGCTCGGAATGGACTCTGAAATTGTCGGCAGAGCGCAGGAGCTTGTTTCAACTGAAAGCAGACAGTTTGAGGACGTTGTAGAAAAGCTTGAAAAACGCCGTCAGAGTCTTGAAAAACAGCTTGAAAACGCAAATAGGCTGACTGCAAAGGCGAACACAGAAAAGCAGAAAGCCGAGAATGAAATGCTCAAAGCCAAAAAGGACGCTGAGCGTGAAATTGAGCGTGCAAAGCAGGAGGCACAGCGCATAATTTCGCAGACAAGGGCGCAGGCTGACGCACTTGTTGAGGAGCTTGAAAAGGCGAGAAAATCAAAGGAAATGAGTGCCGAGGCTCGCTCAAAGCTGAAACGTGACATTGATAAAATGGAGGCGCACGCAGACCCGATTCAGGCTAAGAAAACTCCGAATGAGGAGTATAAACTGCCCCGTCCTTTAATGGTCGGCGACAGCGTGCTGATTTACGATATTGACAAAAATGCAACCGTGCTTGCACCGCCCAACAAAGAGGGACTTGTGCTTGTTCAGGCAGGAATCATAAAAACAAGAGTAGATATTAAAAACCTGAGGTTGTTAAAATCGCAGAACAAGCCTGCCGCAAGTCAGTTTCCAAGAAGGCGCAATGTTCCGAGCAGAATGGACGTCCGTCCCGAAACAGAGGTTGACGTAAGGGGCGAAACTGCTTTCGATGCAATCAACATTGTTGACAAGGCAATTGACAATGCCGTTTTGTCGGGCATAAGCAAAATCACGATTATTCACGGCAAGGGTACGGGAGTTCTCCGCCGTGAAATCAATCAGTATCTGAAGTCAAACAAGGCAGTGAAAAGCCAACGCCTCGGCGTATTCGGCGAGGGCGAGGACGGCGTTACGATTGTTGAATTAAAATAAATACAGTTTTGTGTGAAAATTGTAGCGAGCGACGCCCTCGTCGCTCAGATTTGTAATAACAATGTGTAAATGAAACGGAGCAGAAGTATGAAAAAGCAATTCCTTGATTCGGGAAAAATCGTAGGTACTCACGGCATAAAGGGAGAAGTCAGAATCGAGCCTTGGTGTGATTCCCCCGAGTTTTTATGCGCCTTTAAAAAGCTGTATCTTGACGAAAACGGACAGACCTTTATCGAAGTAAAATCCCGACCGCACAAGAACATAACCCTTGCCAAAATCAAGGGAGTTGACACCATAGAAGCCGCTGAAAAATTCAGAGGAAAGGTTGTCTATATCAACCGTGAGGACATTACGCTTGACGAGGGTGTAAACTTTGTTCAGGACTTAATCGGGCTTGAAGTTAAGGATGCCGAAAACGGTACTGTTTACGGCGAAATTACCGACGTTCTGCGCACGGGTGCAAACGACGTTTACGAAATTACCGACAGCAACAACAAAAAGTACCTTGCGCCCGTTATTGACGAGGTTGTTGAAGAAATCGACGTTGACGGCGGCTTTGTGCTTATTCACCCGATGAAAGGAATATTTGACGATGAGGATTGACATAATAACCTTATTCCCCGAAATGTTCGAGCCGGTCTTAAATGAGAGCATAATCGGCAGAGCGCAGAAAAGCGGTGCAATCGAAATCGTCTGCCACCAGCTCCGTGACTATGCTTTTGACAAGCACAAGCGTGTCGACGATACACCCTACGGCGGCGGAATGGGTATGCTTATGAAAGCCGAGCCGATTGCCCTTTGCTTTGAGGATATCTGTAAGCAGACAGGCAAAAAGCCGCATTTTGTCTATATGTCACCGCAGGGCAAAACGCTGACTCAGAAACGACTTAAGGAGCTTTCGGAAATTAAAAACATATGTATTCTCTGCGGTCACTACGAGGGTGTTGACCAGAGGCTTTTAGATACATTTATAGACGAGGAAATCTCAATCGGCGACTATGTGCTTACGGGCGGCGAGCTGCCTGCAATGGTGTTTGCCGACGCACTTGCAAGAATGGTTCCCGGTGTGCTTTCAAACAACGAATGTTTTACAGAGGAAAGCCACTTTAACGGACTTCTGGAATATCCGCAGTACACTAAGCCCTCAGAGTGGAGAGGACAGATAGTTCCCGAGGTGCTTTTAAGCGGTCATCACGCAAATATTGAAAAGTGGCGCAGGGAAAAAAGCCTTGAAGTCACAAAGCAAAAACGCCCCGATTTGCTTGAGAATAACTGATATTCGGTATTTATGTATGAAAATTTTACTCAAATCTTGTAAAATTGCACAAGAAACGATTTGATTTTTTGACCTCAAGTGAATATTAATACGAAAATATTTTAGCGTATTGACCTTGATAATAAAAAAGATTATAATATGTATTAAATCAAGCCATTATGGTTTTTTCGGTTTAAATTTTAATATGTCAGAGAGGGTTTTCAAAATGTATGTTAAGGAAGTTTTAGTTCAGAACAAAGCCGGCTTACACGCTCGCCCGGCAACTTTCTTTATCCAGAAAGCTAACGAGTACAAATCAACAATCTGGGTTGAGAAGGAAGAGCGTCGTGTTAACGCAAAGAGTCTTCTTGGCGTACTTTCACTCGGTATTATCGGCGGAACAACAATCAAGATTATCGCTGACGGCTCGGACGAAACCGACGCAGTTGAAGGTCTTGTTGCTCTCGTAGAATCAGGTTTTACTGAATAATTGTAAACTCACAGCATATTTTTGGGCGGAATTATCCGCCCTTTTTGTTTTTATTTTGGCGGTGAAATTATGAATCCAAAAATGCAGGAACTGCGCAAAAAGGCAATGGCACTGCCGCTTTTGCCGGGCGTGTATATTATGCACGATAAAAGCGGAGAAATTATATATATCGGCAAGGCAAAGGCGCTGAAAAACCGTGTCAGCCAGTACTTCGGCTCGCAGAACAATCACGCCGAGAAGGTGCGCAGAATGGTTGATAATGTTGACGATTTTGAATACATCATCACCGACAGCGAATTTGAGGCGTTGATTCTTGAATGCAGCCTTATCAAACAGCACACTCCAAAGTACAACATTCTGCTCAAGGACGACAAGGGCTACAGCTATATCAGAGTAAGTCCGGGCGACTGGGGCAGGCTTACGTATGTTCTGCAAAAAAAGGACGACGGTGCGCAGTATATCGGACCGTACAAAAGCAGTTATTACGTAAAAAGTGCAGTTGAGGAGGCTAACAAGATTTTTATGCTCCCGACCTGCAACAGACGTTTTCCTCAGGACTTCCGCAAGGGCAGACCTTGCCTTAACTACCACATAAAGCAGTGTATGGCTCCCTGTACCGGCAGGGTAAAGCTTAAAGATTATAAAGAAAGTCTTTCTCAGGCGCTTGACTTTTTGAAGGGCGGCTCGTCAAATTCAATTAAACAGCTTACCGCACAAATGGAAGAAGCGGCGGAAAATCTTGAATTTGAGCGTGCCGCAAGAATCCGTGACAAGATAAATGCGGTTAAAAAAATGGGTGAAAAGCAAAAGGTTGTCGCCAACAAGGTGCTCGACGAGGATGTTATTGCAAGCTTTACCGACGACGGAAAAATCTGCTTTCAGGTTTTTCGCTTTGAGGGCGGCAGACTTTTTGACCGAGAAAGCTTTATCTTTGACAGCGGCGACAGCGAGAGCGAATACGAGGAATTTCTGCTCAGCTACTACACAATCAGAAACGACGTTCCGAAAAATATTGCGCTTGACAGAGATTTTGACGGCATAGATGCAATTGCACAGTGGCTGAGCGAAAAGCGTGGCAACAAAGTCAATGTAACCGTTCCGCAAAGGGGTGAGCAGGCACAGCTTGTTTCAATGTGCCGTTCAAACGCCGCCGAGGCGCTTGCGCAGAAAAAGGGCGCAACGGTGCGTGAATTCGGCGTGCTTGAGGAACTGAAAGAAACCCTCGGACTTGAAAAACTGCCCGAATATATTGAATCCTACGATATTTCAAACCTCGCAGGAACAGAAAACGTCGCAGGAATGATAGTCTATAAAAACGGCAAGCCGCTTAAGTCGGCGTACAAAAAATTCAAAATCAAGGGCTTTGAGGGACAGGACGACTATGCGTCTATGGCTGAGGTTATTTCACGCAGATTTGATGAATACTATAAAGCAGAGGACAAGACCGAGGGGTTCGGAAAGCTCCCGGATTTGATTTTGCTCGACGGCGGCAAAGGGCAGGTAGCGGCTGTAAAACAGGTGCTTCAAAGAATGAACATAAGCGTTCCTCTTTTCGGTATGGTAAAGGACGACAAGCACCGCACACGTGCTGTAACAGGTGACGGCGGAGAAATCGCAATAAGCTCAAAGCGAGCGCTGTTTACGTTTTTAAGCAAAATGCAGGACGAGGTTCACCGATTTGCAATCGGCTATCACCACGCACGCAGGAGCAAAAACACGTTTAAAAGCTCGCTTACGAATATTGACGGTGTGGGAGAGGTAAGGGCAAAGTCGCTTTTAAAATATTTCAGAACGATTGATAATATTTCAAAAGCAGATTTAACAGAGCTTGAAAACGCACCGAAAATGACAAAGGACAGCGCACTTGCAGTTTACAGATATTTCCACGCCGAGGACGAAAGGCAGACGTAAAGATGATGATAAACTATAATTAAATTCGGAATTCGGAATGCGTAATTCGGAATTAATGGTCGCTGCGCTCCGAATTTGTAATAGTGCGTGTTGTTTGGAAAGGTTTGTTTTCCTCGGGTTGATTGATGTATCGGAAACGTTTCGGGACGTCAGGGAAGCCGCCCCCTACGGTGATACAGGAAATGTTTGTATTACAGTCGTAGGGACACGGCGTGTGTCCGTGTTGACTATCAAATGCAACCGAATATATCATTATTATAGTAACAAACAAACTTTTCCGTAGGGGATTAGTTCCTACACGTCCCATTCACAAAAATTGCGTTGCAATTTTTGTGTGGACACGGCTGTAAAGGAAGCGTTTTTATTATATCCGTAGGGAACGACCCCTGTGTCGTTCCTATTAGAGTTTAGCTGAATGTCAGTTAGGAACGACACAGGGTCGTTCCCTACATTGTTGTTATAATACGCCGCTAAAATATGGTTTAGCTTATTGAAAAGAATTACGCTGAAAAAATTACAGGGGCTTATAACCCCTTATTATTTAAAATAGCAGTTAGCGAAAACTAACTTGAAAGTGAGGAAATACATATGAATTTGCGAATTGCCCTTGCAGGCAACCCGAACTGCGGTAAAACAACGCTGTTCAATGCCCTGACAGGCTCAAATCAGTTTGTCGGCAACTGGCCCGGAGTTACGGTGGAGAAAAAGGAAGGTAAGCTCAAAAAGCACGACGGCGTAGTGATCACCGACCTTCCGGGTATTTATTCTCTTTCGCCCTATACTCTTGAGGAGGTTGTGGCAAGAAATTACCTTATAGGTGAACGTCCCGACGCTATTCTCAACATAGTTGACGGTACTAACCTTGAAAGAAACTTATATCTGACAACACAACTCACAGAGCTTGGTATTCCTGTGGTTGTTGCCATCAATATGATGGATATTGTCAGGAAAAACGGCGACAAAATCAACATAGATGAGCTTTCACGTGAGCTTGGCTGTAAGATTGTAGAAATTTCAGCTCTTAAAGGAAGCGGAGTAATGGAAGCCGCAGAAGCTGCTATTGATGCGGCGAAAAATTCAAAAACAGTTCCTATGCATACATTCTCGGGACCTGTTGAACACGCAATTGCCCATATTGAAGAGGCGGCTGTTCACGATATGCCTGCCGAGCAACAGCGCTGGTACGCAATCAAAATTATTGAGCGTGATGACAAGGTACCTGATGTATCAGCAGAGGTTAAGGCTCTTGAGGATGAGCTTGACGATGATGCAGAGAGCATAATCACCAATGAGCGTTATATTTACATTGCACAGCTTATGAAGGGCTGTTACAAAAAGAAGAGCGCAGGCAAGCTTTCAACCTCAGATAAAATCGACAAGGTTGTAACAAACCGCTTTGCGGCACTTCCGATTTTTGCAGTAATTATGTTCATTGTCTATTTCGTGTCGGTAACAACTGTCGGCACGTGGGCAACTGACTGGGCAAACGACGGTGTGTTCGGTGACGGCTGGCACTTACTCGGAATCGGCTCGTCAGCTTATGAAGAAGAAGTCGGAGAATTCATAGATGCAACAAACGTTGTAAACGCATTTATAGACTTGGGCAAAGAGGGAAGCGAGGAGCTTGCAGAGGCACTTGATACAGAGTGGGAAACCTTTGATTCAGCTGTTGCTTTAGACGCTTTAAAATCATATTCTTCGCAGTTTTCACCGAGTGATACGGCTGAATACACCCTCGAGGACGAAGAAACCCTTGCAACCGAGGACGTAATCTTCACAGGCGAGGAGCTTTCAGTCGCAGTAGAAGTTTTTGAAAAATATGAATGCGAAGAACCCGACCCTGCAAATTACGGCGTGTGGGTGCCCGGTATTCCCGTACTCGTTGAGGACGGACTCAACGCTGTAAATTGCGCAGACTGGCTTCAGGGCTTAATCCTTGACGGCATTGTCGCAGGTCTTGGTGCAGTTCTCGGCTTTGTACCGCAGATGCTCGTGCTCTTTATCTTCCTTGCATTTCTCGAGGCCTGCGGATATATGTCACGTATTGCCTTTGTACTTGACCGTATTTTCCGAAAATTCGGACTTTCGGGTAAATCCTTTATCCCTGTACTTATCGGCACAGGCTGCGGTGTTCCGGGCATTATGGCTTCAAGTACGATTGAAAAC
>CAMBNE010000035.1 GCA_945868935.1 uncultured Clostridia bacterium | reverse complement strand
GTAGGAACCCGTCCCCTACGGAAATGTTTGTTGGTCACTATAATAATGATATAATCGGTTGCATTTGATAGTCAACACGGACACGGCACGCCGTGTCCCTACGACTGTAAAGGAAACGTTTGTGCACAATTGTAGCGAGCGACGCCCTCGTCGCTCACAAAAAACGTTACCTATATATCAATCTATAATTCGGGCAACCGTTTTAACCTCAATATCCGATTTTTTCACTCGATTTGCCCGTCGAGGCACTCGACAAATTATGGTTTAGCGTACTAAATGATATATCATAACCTTCTGCACAGTATTTACTTTTTTATGACCAACTGCCCGATTTACTGCTTGTTGCCGTGAAGGTTGAGCCGTTGATTTCGGTTTCCCAATAGTTCCACACAGCATTGTTTGAGGGGTTGAGCCTTCTGATAATTACCGACGATACCGCTTTGGGAATCTCTGCAACCCACACGCTTCCTGTTTTTTCCATAGGATAGGAAATGCCTGAGTCTTTGTCATACAGCTCAAACACAGCCTTGTCATTTGCAAGCCACTGCTGAGGCGTACCGTCCTTGAGGGTGAGCGTTATGTTCGGTACTGCACTGAAAATCTGTGCGTCGGGAATTTCCGAGCCGTTCAGCGTAGCAATATAGTGCGTGTTATACATCTGGATTTCTGTGCAGTCCTGAATATTTATTACACCGTTTGCGTCTGTGTCTGCAGCGGCAAGCTGAGTGCCCTCAAGCCCTGAAACGTCTGCCAGGTATTTCTGTATCAGGGTAACGTCCTTTATGGTCAGCTCTCCGTCACCGTCAACATCTCCGCTTTTGTACTTGTGTGCATAGGCTGAAATGTCCTTTGCAGGCATTATGCCGTCAAAGTCCTCCTCAGAAAATTCCCAGTCGGTGCTTATGTAATCATTGCAGTAGTATCTCTCGGGATTTTCTGCTTTGTCGCCCTTGTTGTAGTACTTAACGCTGACAAGCTCGTCGTCAAGATAATAACTGATTGCATACTTTTCCTTTTCAAAGTACAGCTTCGGAACATCGCCGTCGCTTAATACCCACACGTTATCGCCAAGCTCGGGTGAGCTGTCGTCTGAATAATATTTCTTCAGGCTGTAGTTTGCGGCAACCGTCTTTGCGTTTTTATCGCCGAAACCTGTTAAGTCTGTAAATGAGTATGCGCCCTCGTTTTGGCAAAGCTCCTCATAGCCGCTTATGGGAATGTTGTCTGCGTCATAATAGCAGTTGCTGAGCTTGCAGAATGCGTTGTTGTCGTAGGTTGTCTTAAAGCTTCCGATAAGCTTGCCTGCCTGCATTTGCTCGTTGCCGTAGTTCAGTAATATTTCGTCGTATGCATAGCAATTTCTGATTTCCATTGTGCCGCCGTTTGAAACGACGCTGCCTGCAATTCCGCCTGCTATGCTGTCCCATAATGAATATACATAGCAACCCTCGGAACAGCAGTTTGACATTACCGTACCGTTTGTTGCCCTGTTGCTTTCAAACTCACCTGCAATTCCGCCTGATATGCCGTTTGCGATTATTGCCGACTCTCTTACACAGCAAGCCTGAATTTTATGCTCGCTGTCGGAGGTGTTTTCAAATTTGCCTGCGATTGCTCCTGCAAAGCCCTTTTCGGTTTTGACATAAGCGCTTTCAAGCTTCAGGCAAAGAATATCTGCGTTTTTTGCATAGCCTAAGAAGCCTGCATAGTCGTCTGATGTAAATACATAAAGTCCCGTAATTGTGTGACCGTTTCCGTCAAAGCTTCCGCCAAACGGTCTTTGCTCTGTGCCTGCGGGCGTCCAGATATGCTCGGGGTTGTTTACTTCATTCGTGCGGTTGTCATTTCCCCAGTGCTCGCAGTCAGCCAAATCGTTGTACATAATGTCAGCAGTCAGCTTGTAGCTTGCGCCTGCATATTCGTCCGAGCTGTTTACAAGGCTTGAGAACAAATCAAGTTGTTCTCTGTCTGAAATAAGGTAGGGTGAATTTGCCGTACCGTTTCCGCCTGCAAAGCTTTCTGCACGGTAAACAGGCTTTACAGCAATACTTTTAGTGATATACGAGGTGTCCTCGCTCCAGCGTATAAAGCTGTAGCCCTCATATTCGGGAGCACTCGGATTTTCTGCACTTTCACCGTATGCAACCTTCTGCCTGTCAAGTACGTTTCCGTCTTTGTCAAGAAAGGCTACGTTGAATATTTTTTCTGCGTAAGAGTATATTGCCGTGACGGTTATATCCTCATAAACCTTTCCGATTGGCTTATCCCATCTTTCAAACGCATGGCCTTCTCGGTACGGAGCCTGCATCTTTGACGGTGTTTCACCCTCTTTTACGGTCTGAGTCTTGATTATGCTTCCGTCGTAATCCTTGTAGGTTACTGTGTAGTATTTATACTCTGTCTTGTCGGCTATTGCAAAAGGCACTGCGTACCTTCCGTCGTAGTCGCCGATACCGCTGAGAACGGCATATCCTGTGCCTGCGGCTGTGTTTGAAACGTATTCCAGCGTGTAGTCCCTGCCCTCGGTGAGAGGTTCGCCGTCATAGTAAGCCGTTACCTGAGGACATACGGCACTGCCTGTATAGGTCTGTTCGGGAATCGGTGTCACCTTTGCACACATAAGATGCTTTTTGCTGATTTCAGCGTTTGTATTGATTAAAACTGTGTTGCTGTCAGCACTCTGCTGTGTGCCTGTTCCGGTTACGATTGATTCGCCGTTTGATTTTGCCGCTCTGAAATCAGGACTTTTTTTGTTTGCTACAACCTTGTAGTAGTATATCTTTCCCGACGTGATTGTGTTATCACAATAGCTTGTGTTTGTAATGTTGTCGGCAAGCTTTTGCCATACTCCGCCGCTTTTTCTGTAAACAGTGTAATAATCGGCGTCTGCTGTTGCATTCCACTTTATGCTCACCTCTGATGAGTTCACCGTATGCGCTTCAATCACAGGCGATTCAATCGAATTCGGCATAGTCAGGGAGATTGTGTCGCTGTACTCGCTTCTGTCCCTGTACAGTCCGAATAAAGCGTTTTCAAAGCCCTTGTACTTTAAAAGATAGGTCTTGCCGAACTCAAGTTTGTCTATGTAATACGTGTTTTCTCCGCTTCCGATTGAGTTTAATACGTCAAACCAGCTTTTTCCGTTATTGTCCGAGCACAGGCACTGCTGTACAAAGCACTGTGACGGAGATACACAGGTTAATCTTACATTGTTGTCTGTAAACTCAGCACCGGTAATTTCACACTTGCCGAGATTTGTATCAAGCGGATCGTCGTCAAGATAATCTACGATAAGCGTTGACGTAATCTCGCTGTACTCAACGCCCTTGTATTCTGTGAAAAGCTTAAGGGTGTAGGTGTAGGTAACACCGTTTACGAGGTCTGTGTCCTCGTAATAGTTCTTTGTCATATCCTCGCCGAAGGTCGCAAGGAGCTTTTCTTCGTTGTCAAGCGAGGATTTTCTGTAGAGCTTTGAGCTTACAATTGCTCCCCAGTGAATAAGAAGTCCTGTGTCCTTGCCCTGTTCAAGAAGCTGGTTTGCCTTGAGGTTAGGCTCCTGTCCGACATATACATACACAAACTCACGGCTTAAATCACTGTCTGCAAAAGCCGAGCTGTTGCTGACTGCTTTTATCCTGTACTTTGTTACATTTGAGGCAGGTACTTCCTCGCCGCCGAGTCCCATTAATGCGGCGTATGAAGTTGAGCTTGTCGAGCCTATATACCTGAATGTGTCGTCATCTCCCGTTGCGGCATAAATCTGATAGTAATCTGCGTCGTCAATTTCGCTCCAGCGGATTCTTGCGCCTGTGTACACGCCTGTCTGGACTGCGTCTACCTCTGGTGCTTCAAGCTTTTTGCCGCCCGTTGACTGCACCTTTACAACACACTCTGCCGTAATTGAATTTTCGGTTGATACGATAAGCTTTGTTTCGCCGTCTGAAACACCCGTAATTGTTCCGTCCTGAGAAACCCTTGCGATTTCGCTGTCCTCTGTGTGGTAATAAACGCCCTTGTTCTGACCGAGAGTTTTTACTGATGCTGACACCTTGAAGGTGTCGCCTTTTACCAATGTCACGCCTGATGATGAAAGGCTTACCGACGTGGGCATATCGGTTGCAGGAGTATTGTAGGCTGTTTTAACTGCATCGCAGATGTTTACAATGCCGTAGCCGCTGTTTTTGTCATAGCCCGTATCGCCCATATCGGTGCAGGTTTTGTAAATTATTTCCTTTACCGCAGTTGAGGTGAGCGACGGATTTACGGAAAGTATCATTGCCGCCTCTGCCGCTACTACGGGAGTTGCCATTGATGTTCCGCTGAGTTGTTCGTAACCACGCTTAAAGTTATATTCGCCGAAGCTTTCGGGAATTGTGCTGAGTATGCCTGTTCCGGGGGCAGAAACCTTGTTCTCGGTTCCGCCGTAGTTTGAGTACGACGCTTTGCCCTGACAGCTCTCGTCAAGTGCAATTACGCTGAGCACTCCCGAACAGTCTGACGGATATGCGTAATCTGATGAATTCTCGTTTCCTGCCGCACATACTACCACACAGCCGCTGTTTATTGCCAGATCTACTGCCGACTGAAAGATGTTGTCGGGGTCTGTTGCTCCGCCGAGCGACATATTGATTACTCTTATGTTGTTGTCGATTGCGTAGAGCACAGCCTTATAAATTACAAAGGCTGACAGGCTGTTTCCTGTGCCTGTGTCCGAGCCGATTTCCACAAGCTCTATTAAATCGTTGTTTACTGCCGAGGCTGTGCCTGCAACACCGATTCCGTTGTTTGCCTGTGCCGCAACGATACCCGAAACGTGCGTTCCGTGCAATCCGTTATCATCTTTCAGAGGTGCAATAATTCCGTCACAGGTGATTCTTACGGACAAATCCTTGTTTATTACATTTTCAAGGTCTGGGTGGTCAAGCTGAGCGCCTGTGTCAATAATTCCCACTCTCACCTTTTCGTGAGGCACTCCCTTGATAAATTCCCACGCATCCGGAGCTTTTACTGCGTTGAGGTAGTGGAGGTTGTCTGCATAATAGTCGTTTAAGACCTCCTCTGCATATATGCTCTCGGTTTTGTACACGTAGTCCTTCTGAACAAAATCAACTGAGCTGTTCTGCTCAAGCTTATTTATTGCAGATTCTACTGTGTCCTCAAGCGGAATACTGAGCTTTACAAGCTTTTTGCCGTCGGTATAATCGCTTACTGCAGTGACGTTTGTTCTGCCGTCCTCAAAAAGCGACGGAATGTCCTCATGCGCTATACCTTTTTTAACCACAGCAAGCACTTCTCCCGACACATAGCCAAGCTCCGTTTCGTCCGTGCTTCTCTCCTCGGCGGCATTTTCGTAGTTTTCGAGTATTTCCTTGCCTCTGGAAACAATTGATTTTTCCAAACTTTCAATGCTCTTTGTGTCGCTTTCAAGGTAGTACTTGTCAAGCACTGTTCTCAGGGCTTTCTCATATGTGGCTGTGTCGTCAATATCATTAATCATTTCACAAGCCCTGTCGGGATTTTCAGACTCATTCTTTACTGACTCTACCACAGCCTTGTCAAACTCAGGCGGTGCAGATACAACCTGCGTATCATTAAGAATATTCACCGCTGTGCCGTTACAGGCAATCGGTACAAGCAATGCTAAGATTAAAAGCAATGCCTGAATTTTTTTAAGTTTCTTCACGTTAATTCCTCACTTCTGATTATTGCAGATTATCAATTCTGCGCTATCAGTCTATTATACCACAGCGGCGTTGCTTTGGCTTGTAGAATATCGCATATTTGATTGTCATTATTTGCTGTTAAATTGTTATGCGTAACCCCAAGAGTCATAGTTAATACGGCGCAAACGGAAAAAGCCGCATATCTGCCGATTTCCGTATATTTATCAAACGGAGCAGGCAAAGATATGCGGCTTATTTAAAATGTAACTTTCAATCGTATTAGTCATCGGTATAAAACAAGCGGATGGGTTTGAGTTCTAAACAGTAAAAGATATAGAAACATCGGGCTTGAATGCCTATTCAAACCCGATGTTAAAATTTGCTGTGCTATAATCAAAGGAAAGAATGTCAGCCACTTACTTTTTGCCTGTGAGGTAGTAAATTGCAAGCTGAGTTCTGTGTTCCATTTCTCCTTTTTCAAGAATGTTGCTGATATGATTCTTGACTGTGCCCTCGCTGAGAAAAAGT
Organism: uncultured Clostridia bacterium; assembly: GCA_945868935.1. Lineage (GTDB taxonomy): Bacteria > Bacillota > Clostridia > Oscillospirales > Acutalibacteraceae > Ruminococcoides. Next base: position 1,846 of record CAMBNE010000035.1, on the reverse strand, counting down.
CTGGAGGCTATCTCTTTATTTGAAAGGCCGTCGGCAACTGCCTCAATAATTTCAAGCTCACGTTTTGAATAGGGCGTTGAATCAAACTTGTCGCTTTTAAGGGACTGTGTTCCCATTTTTTCAAATACGCTTTCGTCAAGCACATTAATCCCGTTATACACGGATTTTATTGTCTGCTTGAGCTTTTCGGGAGTATGATTTTTAATGAGATACCCTTTTGCACCGTTGGCGATTGCCTCCTGCACCAAATCATAATCGTCAAAGGTTGTAAGTATGAGCACCTTTCCCAGGCTTTCCTCAGTTATGATTTTAGTAGCTTTAATTCCGTCCATTTCAGGCATCTGAATATCCATAAGTATTACATCAGCCTGTTTTTCTTTGGCAAGTTTTACACATTCCTTTCCGTTTTCAGCACATCCCATCACTTCAAAATCGCTGTCAACTCCTAAAATTATGCTCATTCCCTCACGGACAAAATCGCTGTCATCTGCAATTATTACCTTTATTGCCACTTTTATTCCTCCTCTATTCTATCGGGATAAGCATATTAATTGTAAATCCGCTTGTCCCGTCAATATTAATTATTCCTCCGACTGATGCAATTCGCTGTTTCATACCCTGTAATCCCATACCGTCAGTTATGCTGTCACAGCCCTTGCCGTTGTCGCTTATACAGCATCGTAATAACTTATTCAGCACGGATATTTCAATATCTATCCTGTCGCAGGAGGAATATTTCAAAGAATTTGTAACTGCCTCACAGCAGTTGTCAAGAATTATTCTCCAGCTTTTCTCATCAATTCTGTCACTCTCACCTGTTACACTTAAATTTGCAGTAATTCCATATTGCTCACGGCAGTCATTGCAAAGGGAAGTAAGCTGCAACAGAGTTACTCTCTTGCTGTCAGGCCGTTCTTTCCTGAGCAATGCCCTGATGTCGTCCATTCCCGTACGCAGGCTGTCAATAACTCTTTTCAGTATTTCTTCTGACTTTTCAGGGTCTGATGAAATTATCAGTCTGCAAGCCTCAAGCTGATATATCGAGCCGTTTACTCTGTGTCCGAGCTTATCGTGCAGCTCCTGTGAAAGTCTTGCCTTGTCCTGAAGCATCATATTTTCATAGTAAAGATTTGTTCTTTTGATTTCGTTTTTAAATTTTTCAGAGTTAATGTCAATGGAGTTTTTCAGCTGTAACTCCTGCTGTTCATAGTCCTCATTGGATTTGCGGTAGCTTGTTATCAATCCGTAATGCTGGTAATATATCACAGATGTCAGCAGGCACAGCACAATCATCATATATTTATCGTCTGTAAAAATTATGCAGACAAGTGATGAAAGCAGAGAATACAGAGGCATATTGAATCTTGTTATAGTATCGGAAATTACTACAGGCAGCAGCATTATAAATCCGCTTGAAAAGAAAAATATTCCTGCTGTTACTGCAAGCCATTCAGATACAAGCAAAAACAGCTTTTTATTTAAAATTTCGTAAAGGCTCATTACGGCGGCGCAAACAGCTGATACTATAAATATTTCCGCTGAATCAAAAAAGCTCAGCTTGTTCTGAAGCATTATGTATGCTGTCATAAGCAGGGCATAACCGAACTTTACGCCTATAAAATAATCCTTTTTTATAATAATGCCGAATTTTCCGTTTTCATTATCCAAAACCATAGCTCCTCAAATTAAATTGCTATCTTTAAATTCTATCACATAACACATTTTTTGTCACTCAAATTTCTTTGACAAAAGACCTTCAGGCAGCACCTGTAATACAGACGCTGCCTTGATTTTATTTTGGTTTTATTTTTCTGTTTTCTGTAATTTGGCACCTATAAATCCGGCA
>CAMBNE010000034.1 GCA_945868935.1 uncultured Clostridia bacterium | reverse complement strand
AATCTGATTTATAAAGTGCATCACCGTAAGGTCGCACCTGAACAATCAGCGTGTTCAGTCCATAACCTTTGCTGTTTTCAGCGATTTTATCGAATTTATTTCTGAAAGCCTGTTCGCTCTTATCGCTTTCTTTTTCCATACTCAGCTCAATGTATGAAATCCACACACCTCTCATTTCGTCAAATTCGGTTTCCTTAATCTCATCTTTAGTTGAGTACTTTGTTTCATCAGTTGTGCTTACTGTCTTTGCAACAGAGGGCGAGCTTGCTTTATTGCCTGAGCTTACGGCAGTTACTCCTATTAGTATTGCGACAGAAAGTACCAACGGTATCATCTTTTTTATTCTAAAGGAAACTGTTCCGAAACGGTCGGTTTTGATATTATCGGACTGTCTGTCAAAACTGCGTGTCGAGGCACTCGACTTCTTTGTTTTCAAAATATCATCCTCCGGAGTTTTTATGAACACTGTTTTAACTATTCTTGCAATATATCTTATATTAATAAATCTTATAGCCGTAATTGTTACGATTTACGATAAGCTTTGTGCAGTAAAAAGACGCTGGCGTGTAAAGGAAAACACGCTTTTGCTTTTGTCAGTGTTAGGCGGAAGTGTCGGTATGTATATCACGATGCTGTTAATCAGGCATAAAACAAGGCATTTAAAGTTTATGCTTGGTATACCTATAATATTAATCTTTCAGCTTGTAATAGCGTTTGTTATTTGGAGATATTTGTATGTCTGAAAAACTCGAATTTATAGTGCCCGATGAATATGACGGTAAAAAGGCGATTGCCTTTTTAAGAAAGCACTGTAACCTGTCTGCAAGAATGATAACACAGCTCAAGCGAAAAAAAGACGGTATTTTGATGAACGGAAAAATTTTACGCACTGTAGATTTTACGCTGGCAGGTAGCAGGGTAGAGATAAATTTGCCTGACGAGGAATCAGAAATCGTTCCTGTAGAAGGAAATCTTGATATTGCTTTTGAGGACGAGCATATTTTGATTGTAAACAAGCCTTATTCAATGCCCGTTCACCCTGTAAAACAACATCAGACGAACACCCTTGCCAATATAGTTACTTATTATATGAAAAACAAAGATGAAAACTATGTTTTCAGAGCAATTAACCGTCTTGATAAGGATACCTCGGGGCTAGTACTTATTGCCAAAAATAAATTCTGCGCAAATGCTCTTAAAAATAAAGTAAGCAAAAATTATTTTGCTCTTTGTCACGGAAAGTTAGACTGCGGCGGAACAATAAGTGCGCCAATCGGCTTAAAGGACGATTCTAAGATTGTCCGTCACGTGTTTGAAAACGGAAGTGTTGCAATAACGCATTATGAAGTGATATGTTCTGATGAAAATATATCATTTCTTAAGCTCTGGCTTGAAACAGGAAAGACTCACCAGATACGTTGTCATATGTCGTCAATCGGTCATCCTTTGCTCGGTGATGACTTGTACGGCGGAAGCTTAGAGCTCATTTCACGCCAGACGCTCCATTGCGGAGAAATGACATTTGTTCATCCCGTAAACGGCAAAGAAATTTCGGTAAGTTGCAATTTACCCGAGGATATGCAAAAAATACTTGATACAATCAAAAAATAAATTAAGAGGATTGACAATTCAGATTTTGTCAGTCCTCTTTTGTTTATATATTATAAAAAAGTAATTTATAAGATAAAAATTTGTACAAAAACGCTTGACAAATTAGTCTACAAGTGGTAGTCTATATTTGTAAAATATAGGAAATCAGGTGACGTAAAATGAAAAATACAAAGCTCGGTGCAGTAGAGTCACATTTTGCAGACTTGGTATGGGAAAATGAGCCGCTTACTACATCAGAACTCATTAAAATCTGCGAAAAAGAATTAAACTGGAAGCGCACTACTACCTATACTGTTTTAAAAAGACTCTCTGACAGAGGGCTTTTTCAGTATGTTGACGGTGTGGTTTCCGCAAAAATAACACGTGATGATTTTTACTCAATACAAAGTAAGAATTTTGTTGACGAAGCATTTAACGGCTCTTTGCCTGCGTTTCTGACAGCCTTTACTTCGAAGAAAAAGCTATCGAAGGAAGAAGTATCAGAGATAAAAAAGCTTATTGATTCCTATGAAGGGGAATAGTAATGGAAATAATTTTTACAAAGATTTTTAATATGAGCGTTGCGGCGTCAATGCTTATACTTGCTGTTATTTTACTGCGTCTTATTTTAAAAAGTTCACCAAAGTGGATTAGGTATGTTTTGTGGATGCTTGTTGCATTAAGGCTTGTCATTCCGTTTTCATTTGAATCACCCTTTAGCCTTATTCCTAATGCACAGGCAATAAATTCTACAACTCAATCATCGACTTCATATGTATCATCGCTCGTTAATTCCGACAGCTTTCAGGCAATGCAAAACACAGTTTCTTCGTCAGACAATGATATAAAAATAATCACAATATTATCTTATATATGGATTGTCGGCGTTGGAGTTATGCTTATTTATATGCTTTTGAGCTATCTGCTTTTGCATTTAAAGGTAAGAGAAAGCATTGCAATTGATGATAATATCCTTGTTTGTGACCGAATTTCAAGTCCGTTTGTTTTCGGAATTATCAAGCCACGCATTTATCTTCCGTCAAAATTGAGCGAAGAAGAAAAGTCATACTTAATTGCACACGAGAAGGCTCATATAAAGCATCACGATAATTTATGGAAACCGCTCGGATATCTTATTTTGAGTATTCACTTTTTTAATCCGTTGTGCTGGATAGCCTTTAAGCTATTTACAAATGATATTGAGCTTGCCTGCGACGAAAGGGTAATTAAAAATTACGATACTAAAGATAAAAAAGGATACTCCACCGCACTGCTTTCCTGTAGTATTGAGCGCAATATTCTTTCAGCCTGTCCGTTTTCATTTGGCGAAAGCGGCTTAAAACAAAGAATAAAAAGCGTTCTCGGTTACAAAAAACCTACAATTAGAATTGTTATTCTGTCATTTGCAGTCTGTCTTTTAACAGCAATGTCGTTTATGACTAACCCGATTACATCTGCATTGGAAATTCATTCGGATAATAGGAAGTCAGCAATTGAAAATCTAAAGAAAGTATCTTTTGATTTTGCTGAGCCGCCGACAACAGCACCCGTTACCGAGCCGACGACAAAACCGACAGAGCCGCAAAAGGTTGATGAAAAGGAAGAAAGCAAACCGAAGAACACTGTTGACGAGGACGAACCTGCGGAAGAAATTGTTGATGACAGCACAACAGAAGATTATTACGATTCTTATTATTCTGATGAAAGCTATTCAAATGACAGTAATTCTTATGACCCTGTAGCAGATAATTTAGTTCCTATTACGCCGTTTGTTAATGAGTCAGCACAGAAAGCTAACGAACAGGTAAGTGATGCTTATAGAGAGGTTCATGAACAGATAGAATTCTATGAAAGAGTACACAGTCAGCCTGAACCGTCAGCAGAAGAACAACCGTTTCAATCTATGCCTGATTTAAGGTGGGATTATAATTATTAAAATTTAAGGAGATATTTATGAATATGCAAAAACGTAATTTATTAAAAGTAACATCAACATTCATTGCAGTAATAATGTTGTTTTCAGTATTATCCTGTGCGCCTTTTACTGTAAGTGCGGAAGAAGTATATGGCAAATATAAATACGAGTATTTCACATCTGACGGTCAGAATCTGGCGGCAATTACTTCATATACAGGTAAAGAAAGCGATGTGGTAATTCCGTCAGTCATTAACGGATATGAAGTGTGTGTAATTGCCGATAGAGCATTTGTGCACAATTATCATTTAAAAAGTGTTTCAATTCCTGATAGTGTTATAGCTATTGGAGATTATGCTTTTGCAGGATGTGGTAATCTTGAAAAAATTTCTATTCACGACAATGTTGTTCTTATAGGTATGGATGCATTTGACGGTACGGCGTATGCTGATAATTCTAATAACTGGTATAATGATGTATTATATGTTGGAAAATATGCCTGTGATTCAAAAGACGGGATTTCAAAAATTTCTTTAAAACAAGGTACTGTCGGTATTGCGAGCGAGCTTGCATATTATAACTATAATCTTAAATCATTCACAATTCCTGACTCGGTAAAATATATTGGTATAGGAGCAGCTTTTGAATGTCCGAATATGCCGAGTATAACACTTCCGTATAGTATTCAACATATTGATTATTGTGCATTCGGATTTTGTGCTCCTGACGAAAATGAAGGTGCTCCGAAAAAAATGAATAATTTTAAAATTGTCGGTGCAAAAGGCACTCTTGCTGAGGAATATGCAAATGGATACGGATTTAAATTTGTTGACGGAAGTACTGCAAAATCAATGACGATTAACAGAACAAGTCTTACGCTTGGTGCAGGCGAAAAATATACTCTGATAAAAAGCGTTTCTCCGTCAAGCGCTTCAAACTGTAAATGGTCAAGCAGTAATAACGGTGTTGCTGTTGTTGACCAAAATGGAACTGTAACTGCTAAAAAGGCAGGAACAGCCACAATTACGGTTAAGACAGCTAGTGGTATGTCAAAATCCTGTACTGTAACAGTAAAAGCCGCACCGTCAAGCATTAAGGTCAGCACAAGTAATCTGACATTAGCCGCAGGAGAGGACTTCAAAATATCAGAAAGCACAAATTCCGGCTCATATGCTTGGAAGTTTAATTGGAGCAGTTCAAATACAAAGGTTGCAACTGTGACAAAAACAAGCGGAAACAAGGCGAAAATCGTTGCCAAAGGAACGGGCACTGCCGACATTACCGTAAAGACATACAATGGTAAAACTGCAACCTGTAAGGTGACTGTAAAATCAGCTCCGACAAGTGTTACGCTGAGCAATTCAAGTATAACTCTCGGCAAGGGAGAAACATTTATAATTTCGCAGAATTCTAACAGCGGGTCTTATGCAAAAAATTTCACGTGGTCAAGCAGTAATTCAAACATAGCCACAATTGAAAAGACAAGCGGCAATAAAGCAAAAATCACTGCAAAGTCAAACGGAACAGCAACGATTACAGTTAAAACTTATAATGGAATAACTGCAACTTGTAAAGTAACCGTAAAGAACGAACCGACAAGTGTAAAGACAAACCCGACAAGCGTTACACTGGGAGTAGGTGAAACCTATACAGTTTCCGAAAGCACCAACAGCGGCTCTTACGCAAATGCAGTAAATCTTAAGTGGAGCAGTACAAATACCTCTGTTGCAACGGTGACAAAGGTGAGCGGAAATAAGGCTCAGATAGTTGCCAAGGGCGTCGGTACGGCGTATGTGAAGATTACACTTTACAACGGCAAAACTGCACAATGCAAGGTGACTGTAAAGCCTGCACCGACAAGCGTTAAGCTAAGCACCCCAGAGCTTACACTCAATACCGGAGATGAATTTGTTATTTCCGAGTCAACAAACAGCGGCTCATATGCAAATTCAGCAAACCTGAAATGGGAAAGCTCAGATTCAAATATTGCAACCGTAACTAAGCTTGAAGCAAACAAAGCAAAAATTACGGCAAAGGGAACAGGCGTTGTAGAAATAAAACTGACAACCTATAACGGAAAAGTGTCATACTGTACAGTATATGTTAACACGACAAAAGACGAAATACCGAAAGATGACGTTCAGGTTGAATCGTCACAGATGATTTTAGAAGATGAAACTGAAATTGTAAAAGAAACAATACCGTCAGAAATAAAAGAATAAAATAAGCCGCTGAAAATGATAAGCTTCATTTTCAGCGGCAATTTTTTTATATTATTTATAGGAAACAGCGCGATTCAGAAAGTTAGAATTGATAGTTGTAAATTCTATTTTCGCTATCTATATTGCGTGTCGAGGTACTCGACTATTTCTGAGAAACGGTATAAATCTTATATCCGTCAATTTCAGATATCTGATTATAGCTTACTGCTTTACCTTCTTCTGCGTATTTTAAAGTGAAGTAACGCTCTTTTCTGAAGGTGATATTTTTGTCTATGACATAAATTTTATTATAAGTCAGAACCGCCTCATAAATATTCTCTGACATACTTCGTTTGCGCAGCTCATCTGTGTTATGAAAATATCCGAATCCGTCAACATTTTCAAGAAATCCCTGACGGAAACCCCAAAGCGGGTGAATGTAGTTTTCAGTATATTTCATATACTCATTAGCAGTATTAGGGTCAAGAACGTAGTATCTGTCAGGGTGTCTGTCAATTTCTGCAAAAAGACTCTGAGGACTGTCACTTTCCTTAATCGGGTTTGCTGTGTACTGAAATACCATACTGTAGCAAAGGAAAAGACAAATAACGCTGATTCCCGAAATAAAGATATAGCAGTTTTTCATTCTCAGAACAGGTGGATTTTTATGCGGTCTTGCCTGTTCAAAATTAAATGAGTACATCAGGAAAACGTACATCATCAGCCATATTCCGTAAATAAAATAAGTTTCTCCCGAAAACAGATAACGCAGTAATGCGCTTGCAATAAGACCTGTCGCAACATAAAGGAACGGGAAAAAAGCAAAGCGTCGCTTGTGAAAAACAATAAAAATAACAGATAACGCTAAAAATACAAGGTAAATTATTGCGTAACAGTCAAAAGAAGCGAGGTGATAGGAAATATCGGTGAAAATATTTCCTGTTACAAAAAATACTGTCTTGCTGTTTTCTTTCTGCTGAATATCCGAAATAAGCTTGAGCGTTGCAGTGCTCAGCGAATTATCCTCGTCAATGTATCCGCTTTTTAAAAGCTCATATTCGTTTTCTGTTGTAATTCCAACGCTTTTGAGTTCAGCTTTGTGATCCGCAAAATTCGGATAGGGCAGAGTAGATATTGAGTCAGTGACCTGCTCATATTCATAGTAGCTTGCCGCTTCTTCTGTAGCGTGATTAACGGAATAGGAGTATTGATTCAGTCCCGAAACAAGAAGTGTAACAAGTGCAAAAACAATCAGAAACGGTCTGAAATACCAGAAGAATTTGCGAAATGCAATTTTATATTTTCTCTTAGAAATCATATCGCCTATAAAAAAGGCAACGGCAAACCCAAGACCTATGAAGAAGTATTTATAATCAAAGAATGAGCCAAATGCAACCTCTGCCGCACCAATCCAGCAGGGAAGATTATAGCGTTTGTTGTTAATCGAATTCAGCAAAAGCAGAAATCCTGCCGTAATAAGCAAAGCCGCTGTTTTACTGCTGTGTATATCGGCATAATGATTTAAAGCAAAGAGAATATTAATCAGAAAAGTAATAATAGCTGATTTTCTTTTACTGTACTTGTCGGCAAAAACGAAGGTAATTGAAACAAATGCACTGAAAGACAGCAGTATCTGTGCAAGCACAAAACAGTTAAATCCGTCAAAAACATACTGAATTGAACCGATTAAAGTAGAAAGTATGTAATTTATCGAACTGCTGTAGTAAAAATGCTGATTACAAATATACAGAGAGTGGTAAAAGTCTTTGCTGCTTTCGTAGGAAAATGTAGTTACCTCAATGCAGAATAGCATAATAATAACATTTACAACAACAGCAAAAAACAAATTACTTTTCAGTATATTCAGAATTTTTTCTTTCATAAATTACTTACTCCCGTGTGTAAATTTGCTTATAAAATCAGTAATTTTTATCTAAGACCTCTGCTTTTCTGTTCATCAATCATAAGCTGAAGATTAGCCTGCTCATAATTGTTGAAGGTCACATTTTTGGAAAATTCCTCAGAATTATACTTTGGTGTGTACCATGATTTTGAACTAAAGTAGCTTGAAAGCGCAGAATCCTTGAAAATTCTGCCGTTTCTTGCATAAATTTCGTTTAAAGCAAGGTTAAGATTATTGTCGCTTAGTGCAGACACATCAGACTTGCTTAAATATGAAGAAGAGCTGTTTGCGAAAATATAGCTGTTGTCAGTACCGCCTGACTGGCTTTGCTGTGCTTTTGTTGCCTGAACAGGTGCTTCTGTCGGAGCAACTGTAGTTTCAGGCTCGATTAAGCCAAGTGAAATATCAAGTGTTACAACAGAGCCGCTT
>CAMBNE010000033.1 GCA_945868935.1 uncultured Clostridia bacterium | reverse complement strand
TGTTTGAAGCTATCGAATTGGAGGACAAAACGCCCTCGCTCTCACAGGCAATCCAGATGAAGAAGCTCTCTCAAGCAGGTAAACTTGACAGCGAAACCATATCAAAAATTATATCCGAGGAAAAATCGAATCAGCGTGAGAAAATCAGCTTTCAGTATGACGAGCTGAGTAAATATTTTCCAAAGGAATACACGCCGCAGGATATTTACAAACGCTTACTCAAATTAGCACAGGATGATTATAGGCGCAGACAGCGCAGCAGGGAGGAACGATAATGAGCATTATTCAATCGCTTTACAGCGAAGAGCACGAATACAATGTCAACGGCGCTACCTACATAGTGTCGGCAGCATTCAAGCACACAGGACGGAAAGAGGACAATACCTCTTTCCCAAACTGTGTAAAAAGAATCCTCACAAGTGATTTCACACATTTGATAATCACTGAGGGAAATGATACTATGGCAGAAGAAAATGTGTGTTCGGCTGCCGGAAAGGAGGACAACATTGCAGTCGAAAAAGAAGCAAGCTAATGTTGGTATTACAGCCCTCTACTGTCGTCTGTCAAGAGACGACGGCGCAGAGGGCGAAAGCAATTCCATCGGCAATCAGAAAAAACTGTTAAAGCAGTTTGCAAAAGAGCACGGTCTTGATAACACTCGCTACTACGTAGACGATGGTTATACAGGTACAAACTTTAATCGTCCGGGATTTAAAAAGATGATTGAAGATATTGAACTTGGCTATATTTCAACTGTCATCGTCAAGGACTTATCAAGACTCGGCAGACGGTATGATATGGTTGGTTATTACACCGACACATATTTTCCTGATATGGACGTTCGCTTCATCGCTGTCAATGACAATATAGATAGCGATGAAGGTGAGAGTGAAATAGCTCCCTTCAAGAATGTCATTAATGAATGGTACGCAAGGGATATTAGCAGGAAGGTGAAATCATCCTATCGTATCAGAGGCAACTCCGGAGAGCCGTTATCTCTTCCGCCATACGGATATATCAAATCTCCCGATAATCCTAAAAAATGGATTGTAGATCCCGAAGCAGCAGCGATTGTCAAAGACATTTTCAAAATGTGCCTTGAGGGTAAGGGTAATGAAACAATCGCACGAATATTACAGGAGAAAAAAGTGCTAACTCCTACAGCTTATTGGGCTTCAAAGGGTATTCGCAAAGGAGGTAAAAAGACCAATCTTGATCCGTATAAATGGAATAACTCAACTGTTGAAACCATCTTATCAAAGCAAGAGTATTGTGGTGATATCATCAACTTCAAGACGTACAAAAAGTCTTTCAAAAATAAGACTCGCCGTGATAACCCTCCCGATAAATGGGTAATATTCAAAGATGTTCACGAGCCTATTATAGACAGAGAAACTTTTGAAAGAGTACAGGAGTACACAAAGAAAACAAAGCGCCGTGCTCCAAAGGCAGAAAACGGCGAAAAGAATATGTTTTCAGATTTACTTTACTGTGCCGATTGCGGCAGCAAGCTTTGGTACCATACCAATACCAACAACAAAGGGATTCATTATTTTAGCTGTTCCAACTATAAAAAGGATACTCGTGGGGATTGCGAAACACGACACTATATCCGAGCCGATGCCATTGAACAGGTAGTGATGTTAGAGCTTCGACGTTTAGCAAAATATCTTGAGAACAACGAAGAAGAATTTGCAGAGTTGCTTTCCGAAAAAACAAATGCAGATATGATTGCAGAGCAAAAGCTTCTCGAACAATCCCTTAGCACTTCCTTGTATCGTAATGAGAATCTCACGAACATATTCTCAAAACTATACGAGGATAATGTTAGCGGTAAACTAAGCGACGAAATGTTTATGGAGTTGTCTCATAAATACGAAGTTGAGAGAATGGAGTTGAAGGATAGGATCAAAGATTGCCGTGAACGTCTTGAAAAAATCGGAGAAATAAAGCAGAACAAGGATGATTTCATTAAGGTAGTTCGCAAATTTATGGAGATGGATTCGCTGACAGTACCAATGCTCCGAGAGCTTATCGATCACATTGATGTATATGAAAAAGAAGGCGGCAAGAAAAATTATACCCAGCGTATCGTCATCTATTATCGCTTTGTAGGTTTTATAGAGATCCCGAAGAAAGCGGAAGACGAAAACTATAAGGCTGATACGAGGGTAGGCGTAGAGGTGGAATATATCCCTGCTAAATCCGCATAAAGGAAAAGGTGAGCAGGTACGAAACCCACTCACCACATAAACCGGATGAAATTGAATAAAAAATTAGTGTTGATAACTTAAGTCCGTTATCAACACTAATACTGGCAGGGGCAGAAGGACTCGAACCCTCGGCACGCGGTTTTGGAGACCGCTGCTCTACCAACTGAGCTATACCCCTGTATACTATTTACTTGCAGAGAATTTCAATCTGAAATGTAATTGATTTCACAAAATCACACAAAATTCAACGCAAGAGTTATTGTATCATTAATGCGGGGGTTTGTCAATAGCTGAAAGAAAAATTGTTAAAAAGATTGACGAAAACAGTTAAAAAACATTGATTTGCAGGCTCTTCATTACGTCGAGTGCAGATTTATTCAAGCTGTCATCATTTGACGCAACGCAGGCAGAATCAACCGAAATCTCTGCTTCGGGGAGGGCTGTTTTTGCAAGTACGGCGTTTGAAATTACGCAGATGTTCGTCACAACTCCGCAAAGCTCGACTTTGCCAAAATTTTCACCCCTCAGATACTCAAAAAGCGCTGCCGAGCCAAAGCTCGGCTTGAAAAAGCATTTGTCGCTTTCTTTCAGCATTTCTGCTGTTCTGCCGTACAGCTTATGACCGTCGGTGCCCTTTATACAATGCTCTACCGGCAGATTTCTGCCCTCGTTTGTCTGCAGGTAATTCTCCTCGTGGGTGTCAAATGTAAAGACAATTTCCCAGCCGTCGCTGCGGTATTTTTCAATTTTATCGGCAATTCTGCCGTCAAGCTGTTCAGCCTTTGCAAAGCCAAGCGAGCCTGTTACAAAATCGTTCTGGTAATCAACTACAATCAGACATTTTCGCATATCAGTTTTCCTTTATTTCAACAGGGGTTTCTTCAAATCCCTCAATTTTGAATTTTAAGCCGCAGGTTGAACATTCAAGATACGGTTCACCGTTGTTTTTATCGTCCTGAATTAAAAGCATAGGGCTTTCGCAGAACGGACAAAGCTTTAATTCGCTTTTGCTCATAATCACACCTCATTTATAGTTTCTTTAATTATACTACGCAAATACCGATGTTGTAAATAATTTTTTCTTTACAAAATGTATAAAAAGGGATAAACTATAGAAAAGTAATGAAATCGGACACAACGTGTCTGCGTGAAATAAAATTTTCGGAGGTTGCCGAATGGAAAACAAAAATATGTCTATGCTGTGCGATTTTTACGAGTTCACAATGTCGAACGGCTATTTTAAAAACGGTTTTTACAAGCAGAATGTTTACTTTGACGTATTCTTCCGCAAGGTTCCCGACAACGGCGGTTTTGCAATTGCCGCAGGTCTGGAGCAGGTGATTGACTATATAAAGAATCTTCATTTTGACGACAGTGATATTGAGTACCTGCGCAGTAAAGGGATTTTTGATGAAAAGTTCCTTTCATATCTCAAGAATTTCAGATTCAGCGGTGATATTTACGCTGTGCCCGAGGGAACTCCCGTTTTCCCGAACGAGCCGATTATGACGGTGAAAGCTCCTGCTATTGAGGCTCAGCTTATCGAAACCTTTGTATTGCTTACGCTCAATCATCAGACGCTGATTGCAACAAAGGCAAACAGAATTGTACGTGCGGCGCAGGGCAGAGCTGTGATTGAGTTCGGTTCAAGACGTGCTCAGGGCGCAAGCGGAGCAATTGACGGAGCAAGGGCGGCATATATCGGCGGATGCGTCGGAACAGCCTGCACGCTGACCGATAAGCTCTACAGCGTTCCCGCAGGCGGCACTATGGCTCACTCGTGGATTCAGATGTTCGACAGCGAGTACGACGCTTTCAAGACCTACTGCGAGCTTTATCCCGACAATCCGACGCTTCTTGTTGATACCTACAATACGCTCAAAAGCGGCGTTCCTAATGCAATCAAGGTGTTCAAAGAGGTACTTCTGCCGCAGGGCAAGACGGAATGTTCAATCAGGCTTGATTCGGGAGATATTTCGTATCTTTCAAAGAAAGCAAGAAAAATGCTTGATGACGCAGGACTTCAGAATTGCAGAATAACCGCATCAAATTCGCTTGACGAGTACCTTATCCGTGACCTGATGATGCAGGGCGCAGAGGTTGACACCTTCGGAGTGGGAGAGAGGCTGATTACTTCCTCAAGCTCGCCTGTGTTCGGCGGAGTGTACAAGCTTGTTGCCGTTGAGAATGAGGGCGGCGAGATTGTGCCGAAAATCAAGGTCAGCGAGAACACGACGAAGATTACAAATCCGCATTTCAAAAAGGTCTACCGCTACTTTGACAACGAAAGCGGCAAGGCTCTTGCAGACGAGCTTTGTGTTTATGACGAGGTTGTTGACAGCTCAGAACCCCACACGATTTTTGATTCAAATGCAACGTGGAAAACAAAGACGCTCACCGACTTTACGGCAAAGGAACTGCTTGTGCCGGTTTTCAGAAACGGCGAATGTGTTTATGAGTCACCCTCAATTCAGGAAATTGCAGGCTATTGCAGAGAACAGATTGATTTGTTGTGGGACGAGGTCAAGAGATTTGAAAATCCGCACACCTATTATGTGGACTTGTCAAAGAAGCTTTACGAAATCAAAAATATACTTTTAAATGTTTACGGCGTTTAAAATTGGGCAGGGTTAATTCCCTGCCTTTGTTTTTTAGTGTAAAGTATTGACATAATAATACAATGTGTTATAATAATGATACAATCATATAATTTGCATAAAAAATAACGTCAGGAGGTTAAATTTATGAGAAAATTTAAAAAATTAACTTCAATATTTCTTGCGGCTTTGCTTGCTTTTTCAGTGACGGCTGTTTCATTTGAGAGCGTTTCGGCTGTTGTTGATGAGAACGGATGCTATGCACCGGGCGATAATGTTGAGGCTACTCACAGATACTACTTTGCAATGCCGAATTCATGGCTCAATGAGTACACCGATACGGCAGGCGTTTATTGGTGGTCCGGTACAGATGCCTGCGGTGCTATTGACGGTACGGGCGGTACAGTAACGTGGCCGGGTTATAAGGCTCAGCGTGACAATAATCAATATAATAACTGCGAGGTTTACTATATTGACTGTCCTTCAGATGTTCTGCAAGTTGTCTGGAATAATCACATTGACGGCGGAACAGACGAAACTAAGCCTGTTTATTTAGCCGCAAAGCAGACAACCGATGCGAGAGTTGATTTCTATTCTGTTTATGATTCCGACCTCTATTCGGAAGAATGGTTTGCGGAAATGGAAGAAAGCTACAACGGCGACAGGTCTGCTCTCGGTGAATATGCCGATAATTTCTTCTACGACGAAGAGTATGACCTGGGATTGTCATTCTGTTTTGACAATATGATTTATGTTATAGACTCTTCCAAAACGACAGAGAACTTCAACGGCAAAAAGATAAGCGTCGGTGACTGGTATTTCTGCTACGGCAACGGTGAGTACGGCACATACCCCACAAGGGATGAAGCAGCGGCAAAAGGAGCTTTATATAATCTTGATGAGTGGCAGGATGTAGGCTCTGCTCCCGATGAGCCTCTTCCGACAAGTCCTGTTCCGATTGACCCCACAGTGCCTTCGCCGACTGACCCTGTATATCCGGACGATGACGAGGGACAAATTCATTTTGATGTAAAAAAATCAGGTTGGAATTTAAATACTAACAAAAAGTTTTACTGTCATATCTGGAAAGCTGACGGCTCGCTCACTTCTTCGGGCACACACTGGCTTGAGTGGCAGGTTAAAAAAGAGTTATGCAGTTATGACGCCGACACGGGCATTGCAAGCTTTGATTTGAAAATAACAGGACATAATTTTGATGTAAGCGACGGTGCGGTTTACTGCGTAATTTTCAGCTCGAATACGGGTAATCAGACTTTTACGGCTGTTATGGACGGCAAATGCATAGGTGATACGCTCTACTGCACCGATGAAAGATTTGAAAGTCCCGAGGATTCGGAAAAATCCTGCTATGACGTCAGATGGGTTAACAATCCGAATCTCGGCTCGCAGAAGAGGATAACCTCAACGGGAAATATTGTGGGTTATTCTCACTGCGAGGGCGAATCTGACAGGACAATGGTTGTCGATTTCGCTTTGCAGTATTATGAGGTTCCGGAGATAATGGAGTTTCTCAGCGATATCATTGATAAGCTCAACCTGACAAAAGGACTTGTGTATGAAGATGTAAAGCAGATAACATATGACAAGGTTGTTTCCGGTAAGATGAACGTTTATACAAGAGAAAAGGTTATTGCTGCTGTTGAGAAGAGTCTTGGTATCAGTCCTGAGTTCTTTGTGACGGGCGATGTAAACCTTGACGGACAGGTTACGGTTACTGACGCAACACTGATTCAGAAGCACTTGGCAGGACTTAATGAATTTGACAGAGATAAACAGCTTGAGCTTGCAGACGTCAACTGTGACGGAGCAATCAGTATTCTTGATGCGACAGAAATTCAGTTTATTCTTGCCGGTCGGTATACGGCTGTTAATGGTTAAACGAACGTGTGTTATTCAAGCCGAATAAACAGTAAAATTGTCGGCTGTTTCAAGGTGAGTTTTGAAACAGCCTGCAATATAGTATGTATTGAAAAGTTAAAGGGACAATGATATAATTGCAGTGAAAAGTAAAATTTATTGAATGAAGGGATATTTATGAGAAAATCTAAAAGATTAGTTTCAATTTTTCTTGCAGTGTTGCTTGCTTTTTCAGTGACGACTGCAGCATATGAGAGCGTATCGGCGGCGATTGACGAAAACGACTGTTACGTTCCCGAAGATACAGAGTCAACCTACAGATACTACTTTGCAATGCCGAACACATGGCTTAACCAATATACCGATACGGCAGGCGTTTACTGGTGGGCAGGTCCGGACGCCTGCGGTGCTGACAGTGACGTTAAGTGGCCCGGCTACAGGGCACAGCGTGAGGGTTATCAGAGCAATTGCTACGGTGTTTACTATATTGACTGTCCGACAAATGTTCCTTGCATCGTGTGGAACAACTATATCGACGGCGGAATGGATAGGACTTCGCCTTTATATTCAGCCGCAAAGCAGGCAAGAGACGTTCCCCTCGAATTCTGCGCTGTCGGTGACTTGGAGCTTTATTCGGAAGAGTGGTTTGCTGAAATTGAAGAAATCTACAACACCGACAAATCTGCTCTCGGTGAGTATGCCGATAATTTCTTCTATGATGAAGAGTTTGATTGCGGCTTTTCGTTCTACTATGATAAAATGATTTACGTAGTCAATCATTTTTCGGGAAATCCAACTTCAGGTGCGGTGTGGAATGATACTTATGAGGGCGACTGGTATTTCTACTACGGCAACGGCGAATACGGCACATATCCCACTAAGGAAGGAGCAGAGGCACACGGAACTTTATATACTCTCAGCAATTGGAAGGGTATGACTGCCTCTCCTGACGAGCCTGTGCCGACTGAACCGAAACCTGATATAAGAGGTGACGTTGACGGCAACGGAGTGCTTAATATTTCGGATACCACAATGATTCAGCTTTATCTGGCTGATTTAACCGTATTTTCTCCTGAGCAGATCACAAAAGCCGACGTAAACGGTGACAGAGTAGTAAATGTTTTTGATGTAACGGCAATACAGTTTTTCCTGGTCGGCAGAGGTATCGGCTATTGGTGTTGAGTAATAAAATCAGCGTTAATACTAATTCCTGATAGAAAGTAGATTTATATTTGCGAGGATAATTTTCGCAAGACAAGGCGGAGGACGCCGCAAGGCTGACGCCTTGCAAGGACGACAACGCAGTATTGCGGAAATTAGACCGCAAAGATTGTCTGCTTTTTATTAGGTATTAGTATAAATAACTAAATAAACAATCGGCTGTTTCAAGGTGAGTTTTGAAACAGCCGATTATTTTTGTTTGATTATCCTTTTACTAAGTTTTGATTTAAGAAATAATTAATGATATAAACCAAAATTTAATTCGGAATGCGGAATTAATGGTCGGTCGAGTGCCTCGACACGCAAATCTCCG
>CAMBNE010000032.1 GCA_945868935.1 uncultured Clostridia bacterium | reverse complement strand
ATAAATACCTTTTAAATTAACTATTAGTCGTTGTAATCGTAATGGAAGATAACCTTAATAGCTTTCTTCTTTGCCATTGCATCGAAGCCTTCCTTCCACTGTGAAAGACCAATTCTGTGAGTGATCATTGGCTGAACCTTAATCTGACCTGACTGAAGAAGTCTGATACAGTTTCTCCAAGAGGTTGAGTCGTAAGCCATATGACCGATAATGCTCTTGTTCCATGCTGTAATGTCGTTGATTGAGAACTCAAGAGGCTTGAAGCCCATACCTACACGAACGATTTCTGCGTTAGGTCTTGTCATTTCAAGAGCCTGCTTCAAAGCGATGTTTGCGCCTGAGCACTCAATTACAAGTCCGAGGTTATCTCTGCCGCAGATTTCAGTGCATCTTGCAACAACGTCTTCTCTTGAGCCGTTAACGCAATGTGTAGCACCAAGCTCCATTGCAACAGGGAATCTTACCTTTACGTCCTCTTCAAGACCAACCATTACAATGTTTACTGCGCCCATAAGCTTTGCAACCTGTACCGAGAACAATCCGAGAGGGCCTGTACCGAATACTACTACGTCCTGTCCGGGGATTAAGTGTGACTGCTGAGCAACTGCCTTGTAAGCGTTGCAAATCGGGTCGAGCACTGCTGCTTCCTCGTACTTAACGCCTTCGGGGATTTCCCAGATAGCGTGCTTGTGAATTGCAAGGATTTCTCCGGGAACCTTACAATACTTTGAAAATCCGCCGCCCCAGGTATTGTTGTCAAGGCCAAGGTTTACCTTGTGTTCACAGCAAAGGAAATCGCCGCTTTCGCAGGCAGGACATACACCGCAAACGTGAGCACTGTTGTCTGATACTACTCTCTGACCTACGTGCCAGTCCTTTACGTTCTCGCCGACCTTAACGATTTCACCTGCAAATTCGTGACCTCTGACTGATTGCTGCTGGTCTGGTGTGATGTTTGTGTCATCATAACCGTTGTCTACGTTCCAGTGCTTCATATCAGCACCGCAGATTGCGGCAGCCTTGATTTCAAGAATAATATCGTCGGGTCCGCATTCGGGAACCGGATAATCCTCCATCATTTTATAGCCGCCAAAAGCCGTTCCAAATCTTTTTAAAGCATGCATAATTTCTAAACTCCTTTTCTCCGCTCTCAAGCGGTTTTTTATTTGACACCTATATAATATCACTAAAAAATGTTGAAATCAAGCATTTTTTTGATTATTTCGCAGATTTGTAGAAGTAAACAAAACAAAGACTGTTTTCTTGTGCATTACAACAAATATACAAAATAATATTCACATAAGTCGTTAATTTGTAGTAATATTTGAGAGTGAAAATTGATTTTAATCTTGATTTCCTCTAAAGCACGGGAGTTTTCGTGATTTTGGCTGTATTTTTAAACCAAAAACAATTTTCTTTGTTCCCAACATTTTACAGTAATTCTATATTTAATTTTTGCTTGTTGTGTGGGTTTCAATACAGTTTTCTCCGATACTTTCAATTAATCTCGCTGATTTGCGATTATCAATGCCGAATAATCATTTTTTCAATACTAACAAGGAAATATCAGATAATTATTC
Organism: uncultured Clostridia bacterium; assembly: GCA_945868935.1. GTDB lineage: Bacteria > Bacillota > Clostridia > Oscillospirales > Acutalibacteraceae > Ruminococcoides. Next base: position 6,657 of record CAMBNE010000032.1, on the reverse strand, counting down.
CTTTGAATAAAAGATATTTTTGTCCGTTTCAGTAATAACTTGGATAAAATCAATAAAATTAAAATGCAATACCCCCTTAAATTCTTTCTAATTAACTCTTGTAAGTAAAAATGCAGAGTACTACAATAATATGGGTAAAAAATTAATGGGAGATAATGGGTAAATGGTTATAGCAAAAAAATTCGGAAATCAAAGAGCACTCCGAATAAATAAGTCCGAAAAACATAATGCTCACCAGATAAATATGCTTGAAGGACCTTTAGGCAAAAAGATTTTGTTGTTTGCTCTTCCGCTGGCAGGATGCAGTATATTACAGCAGCTTTTCAACTCAACCGATGTTGCAGTTGTCGGAAGATTTTCGGGCAGTCAGGCAATTGCCGCAGTCGGCAGTAACGGACCGCTTATCAATCTTATGGTACTGCTTTTCACCGGACTTGCCGTCGGAGCAAACGTTCTTATTTCAAGATACATAGGACAAAGGGAAAAAGATAAAGCAAATGAAGCGTCCCACACCGTAATTTTGTTGTCTGTTGTCTGCGGATTCTTCCTGCTTATTATCGGGCAGTTCTTATCTAAGCCTATACTTGTTCTTATGAACACCCCCGACGACGTTATCGAGCTTGCGTCTGTGTATCTGAGAATATACTTCCTCGGAATGCCGTTTGTAATGATTTACAACTTCGGCTCTGCAATTTTGAGGAGTATCGGCGATACGGGAAGACCTCTGTACTGTCTGATTATATCGGGAATAGTCAACGTTCTTCTTAATCTTCTTTTTGTAGTTGTATTTGATATGAGCGTTGCAGGCGTCGGCATTGCAACGGTAATAGCTGACGGAATAAGCGCTGTACTTATTATGTATTATCTGTTCACCGAAAATAATGAGTACATAAAAATCAATTTAAAAAAGATTCGTTTCCACAGGATTCATCTGAAAAAAATGCTTATGATTGGAGTTCCTGCGGGAATTCAGGGAATGGTTTTTTCAATTTCCAACGTATTTGTACAAGCGTCAATAAACAGCCTCGGTTCTGACGCTGTTGCAGGTTCTTCCGTTGCACTTAATTTTGAATATATTACATACTATATTATCTGTGCTTTCAGCCAGACAGCCGTTACCTTTACCAGTCAGAATTACGGCGCACGAAAATACGACAGATGTAAAAAAGTTTTCAGGCTGTGTATGTTTTTCGGGTGTCTGATTTGCGGTATTACGGGAGTAGTTTTTATTTCGGGAAGCAATTTGTTTATAAGCTTTTTTACCGACAGCACCGAGGTAGCAAAATACGCTTTTCTGCGAATGGCTATTGTAATGCTGCTTGAAATACTCACAGGCTCGTATGAAATAAGCTGTGCGGCTCTTCGTGGTCTGGGACATTCATTGTCGCCTGCTGTTATAACGATTTTCGGCTCGGTTGTTTTCAGAATTGTTTGGATATATACTGTATTCAATGTATATCATAATTATTGCGCACTGCTTATCGTCTATCCGATTTCGTGGGTATTGACAGGCACAGCAGTAACGCTTGCATATTTTAAGGTAAGAAAACGTGAATTTGCTAAGCTTAAAAGCAAAGCAATCTACAATCATACATAAGTAAACGGGAGAACTTTTACGTTCTCCCGTTTGTATTTTGTCTGGGTTGAGCAAAAATGTTTTCGCTGTAATTACACCATTTCAGTATTTTCTCACATCACTTTACCGCATATGCAGTTTCACCGTTTTTCATAGCAGTATAGATATTTTTAAGTTCTGCGACAGCCGCTTCTTCATCTGAATAACTTCCCAAAACAATAGTTCGTCCAATAATACCACGACAATCAACTCCCAGAAGGAAACATTTACTCTCTTTCTTGCCACCATAATTTTTCGATATCTCAAAAAATTTATATTCAGCAAATTTCTTTTTGTCCTGTGACAGAATAAACATATTGTACCTCCAAATTATTTTCTCTTTTTGAAAAAGCGAAAAGATTATCGAAATCAGTACAAGGATTCTGAATATACCTTCATTTCCAAGCCGGTGTCTTTAATCAGTATGTCCTTGGGAAACTTACTGAATTTATAGGTAACATACAAATCGCCTGCCGCACCCGATAAATTCATAACCTGAATGAAATAAACCAGCCAAAACCAGCTCTTGGGGACAAAACAGCATACCGCCGCAAGAACAACGCCCCAAACGACAATCGGAGCAAGGGCAATTACTATGTACGGCTTTTTTGTAAAGTATTCCTCACAGCCGGCAAAGGCATACAGACCCGTGAAACCGTACTTAACTTTTTTTGCGCCGTAATGTTTCATAGTTATGCCGTGCACAAGCTCGTGCAAAATCAAATACACAATCATTCCGGCTAATACAGCCATCATTTTCAGCCATACTGTTACTATACTCCCGTCATTGACGAAGGTATATGAAATCGGTACTATAAACAATCCAATGATAACAAAAATCACCATCAGAATCAAGGCTGCTATATTCACAATCAAAGCTGCTTTTTTATCCCTTTGAAGATTAACTGAATAAATTTCCCTGTATCCTTCGGGCAATTCAGACCTACATATCTTATTTTTTAAACCCATATTTTATTCTCCTATGTTGTTATTTTTCTTTCTGTTCATATACCAAATCAATGCGGCTGCAATAGCTAATACTACGGCGGTAACAATACTTGCTTCAATGCCGTATGCGCCGCCGTTCCATATGTTTTCACCTACGGACTGCATATTGAAAACAGCTGTAACGGTTTCATCCTTTCCGCTTAAATTAAGTCCGAGAATACAATACAGAATAGCGTTCCAGAAAGAATGTAAGCCGCAAGCCACCCAGATACTCTTAAAGCGGATAGTCAGAAGTGAAAAGATTATGGAAATCAGTACAAGGTTAGCAACACCGATAACACCGTAAATCGTACCGCCCTCAAACAGTGACGACCAATGCGGTATAATAAACAAAACAGTGCTTACCGCTATTGCAAACCATACGGGTGTCTTTTCTTTGAGGGTGTGTAACACTATTCCTCGGCAAAGGATTTCTTCCGTTGCGCCCTGAATGATAAATCCGCCGACTAAGAGAATAATCATAAGAACATCGGCATTATCAAAAAATCCGTGATATTCAATGTTTCCCGTCAGAACAATTGCAAAGACTGAAACAGTAAGTAAAATAATACCTGCGATAATACCGATAAAATAATTTCCAAACCGTTTTGTCAAGCCCATTTCGGACAGCGGCTTTTTCTCAATCAGTTTCCAATACAGTAATGCTACACCCGACATAATGATATAGCCGTAATAAGTAATCAGCGTTATAGTCTGCGCATCAAACACATCGCCTACAAGCATATTCTTGCCAAGTGCAAAATGCAAGAGTATGACAACACCCTCGGCAAGAAACAGACCTGCTATGTAACACAACCAGAAAGCAAGAATTTTCTTTACAACGAATAATGCCTTCGGCATTTCAGTCCGGTTATTAAACGGAAGTATATTTTTTAAAAAATTTATCATTGTTATGTTCCTCCTTGTAAATCACGAACACCGTTCAATATAGTTTTTAATGCAAAGTCAAAGGTATCATTAAGCGGTGTGGGGTTTCCGTATCCTCCGTGACTTTCAATAGAAACAAAGCCTTGCAGAAAACCTCTGAGCATACGGACAATATGCACTTTTTGTTCCTCGTTAAGTCCATAGGCTTCAAGTACCTGAAACAGTATGGACACCGTTCCTTCAGTCGCTTGCAGATGCTCCTTAGATTGATACATATTGTACCATTGCATAGCTTCAAACAAACCCTTATGCTTTGCAACGAAATTCCGATAGGCATAGCAGATTGCTGTGATTGCATCGTCCTTTGCCTTGCCTATTGCGGCTCTCGTGATTTCACTTTCCAGAGAACGCCAGCCGTACAGCATCAGTTCCTTGTTCAGCTCCTCAAGCCCGCCGCTGAAATGCTTATATAAAGACGGAGGTTTTATTCCCAATTCTTCTGCTAAAACTTTCAGGGTTACATTCGCAATACCTTTTTCATCTGCCATATCAGCCGCCGCTTCAATAATTTTCTTCTTGTCCAATCCGACTTTCATCTTGCTACTCCTTTATTTATTTTGGCTAATCGCATTAGCTATTGTAGCATATCTCGTTTCTTATGTCAATCTATTTGCTCAAATGCGCATAAACAGGTTATCTTATAGGCTCTGTTAAAACCTTGTGTAACAAATAGAGTCTGCAAAAAAATAATCCGAACTTTTCACATCAGTAAAAGCTCGGATTATTTGTGTTGTGTCAACAGGTTACAAAAGATGTTTTCTAAATGCGAGTGCCTCTGTTTAAAAAAAGAAAAAGCCCCGGTACGCAATTTACGTACCAAGGTACTCGGTTGTCAGGGTTGAGCAAAAAGATGTTTTTGCAAAATTTTATGGTAGTTTCGAACCAACGAATGTAAATATCAAGTTGTTTAGTGATATTCCGCCTGCAGCAGAATGATGTTTTCACTTTGTGAAAGTTATATTTATGCTTTGCATAAGTGATATTATATTCGCCAAAGCTGCTTGAAGGGCAATATCACTTGGCGGAGCCAAATATCACTGCGAAGCAATATCACTCGCCGCAAGGCGAATATAACTGAAAAAGACGATTGCCTAAGCAATCGTCTTTTTTCCTGTCAGGGTTGTGCAAAAAAGATGTTTTTACTGATTTTTATGGTAGTTTCGAACCAACGAATGATTTTGTTTCTATCAATAAAACAACTCTTATCTAAAAAACATATTTTCGAACGGCAAATTTATATGTATAAAAATAAATAAAATCAGAAATAATGCGAACTCATTTTTTAAAAGGCACCTAAAATGCATTGAATTAAAAATGAGTTTAAGTTTTTGACGCCAAAAACTTAAATTCATTTAAATATAGCTAACTCTATTTCTTTTAATGGTACAAAATCACTGTCAATTATTAATTGCATATCCAGAGAATCAATCATCTCTCTTGCTCTTGCCCCTTCGTGATATGTTTTATTCATTGAACGATATAGTTTTTTCATTTTTGTTTTACCTTTTCGACCAGTCGGCACATTTAGAACAGCAGAACTACCAAGAAAATTTGATATACCATTTATATCTTGTAAAAGCAAATCCTCAATATCTGCAGCTGCTGCCATATCAGCAACTTTTTGTGCTTTATTTTTTAATTGTTTTCTTAATGTATCCCAATCTCCTTCACGAAATTTACTTATGGTGTCCTTATGACAATCAGTATCATAACACAAAAATACATTCCAAGTATCAATTTCCGGATACTTTTTGTAACATTGAGATAAAAACCATTTGCCCGCCCGTGGTACTTGTGAAATTGCATTTACTACATTAAATTTTATCAAAAAGACACCGTTAGGTGTTTCGATGGAATAAACTATATCGGGACTAGATTCATTTTTAACTTGTCTTTCCAGAGAAGTTCGGTGCTTTTTACATAAAAAATTAAGCAATGCCATATAGAATTCTTTTTCAGTATCACCTTCTAATATAAACGCAACTCCTCTATCATATTTTTCACACATTATCGCTATCCTCCAAGTACGCCGAGAGTATAGCTGCCGAATCTTCATCACCTGACAAAAGCTCAAAAAGATACTCCCCTATTGAAACCTCAAGGTCGTGTGAAACATTTATCAGTGACCTAACCTTTGTATGCTGTATTCTTTTAAATGAAGCTATTCCACTTTCATTAGGAACTCCGACGTATATTGATTCCGGCTTGAGATACTGAATTAGATAAGGAGAATGGCTCGTTACTATCATCGATGTACTTTTAAGAATATCGGAAAGTGATTCGAGTAAATTTCTTATCATTTTAGGATGAATGCTCGTTTCTATCTCATCCACACCAAGAATATTAATATTACAATAATCTCCAAAAATAGCATTAGCAATCAACCAAAAAATTCTCTTTGTGCCGGTTGACATATGTTCCATACTGATAGGTTGATTTAAATATTTGCTGTTTATTATTAATCTATATATTTCATCTTTGATGCGATATGGTAATTCCTGAGTGTCAGTGGTATTATTATCATTTTGAGAAAGAACAATAGCTTTTAGCGGTTGCTTTTCTTTAATAATATAAGAATTTAATTCTATACTTTTAAATTCAGGAAACAGATCATATATTGTTTCAACAAATAATTTAAAACACTCAGGTTTATCTCTTTTTAGGATACTAAGAGTTCTTGGGATATCTTCATCATCAAATGGCATAGGGAATTGATTTCCTATTTCAAATTCAATTGGATTTGGTCGGAAAGAATCATCTAATTCCAAAGTATTACACATTCTGTATGAAAGAGATTTGATACGATTGATTACTTCAGAAATTTCTATATTATCAAAAGAAGATATAACATCAATAGCCAAAATATCCTTTGCCAAAGTTATTTTTCTAAAATTCATTTTTGACTTTGCTGCACGATAAAGTCCTTCACTTCGTTTTAAATAGGCGGTATATCTTACGCTTTCTGAAGGACGCATTTCAATAGTTTCATCTGTAATTATGGCACCTGTTTCCTGATCATTAAACCAAGAAAACCTAAACCCATACTTTACATATCTATATATGCCAAGTGTAGGATCATCAAATTCTATAGAAAAAATATAATCATT
>CAMBNE010000031.1 GCA_945868935.1 uncultured Clostridia bacterium | reverse complement strand
CACCCGCAACCCTTGTCCGTTGGCTCTAAATCCCTTAACATCCAATATTCCTCCCCAAAATCGTCGCCGAAACAACAAAAACATTATGTAAATTTTAGCACTTTATGTTTTTTAATTCAACAAAAAAATTGCTTTGTTATTGTCTGTATTTGTCGTTTTATCCAAATCAAAGCAGAATTAATCATGAAAACGCAAAGTGTTGAATTATTTTTTACGTTTTACACCTTTAAGCTGAGAACCTCTGAAATCAATAATCAGACCGATAAGAACAGCACCGACAATAAGAATAACCGTTTCGGGGAGCATATATGCACCGTTGTATGTAAGCGAATAAAGCCACGCAGGCATATCCTCGGCAAAGCCGCTCCAGACGGTAACTCCGCTGATGAAATGACAGATAAAGCGCAGTACTCCCGTAAGCAGTGCGCCAAGTCCCAATCCGACAGCCTGATTTTTAATTCCTCTGAAAATTCCGCCCAGACCTGCAACCCCGAATGCGATAATGTAGTCAAAAAGCGCAATCATCACAACGGCAAGTCCCGATGTAGCATACGAAAAGTTCGACATACCCAGCAAAAGCTGAATAAGACCGTAAACAACGCCCGTAAAGCTGCCCCACAAAAGGTTGTAGCGGTAGCCGATAATAAGGATAGGGAGCATTGAGCAGATTGTGATACTTCCACCGAACGGCCATTCAATTTTAAGCAAACTCAAAACAGTTGCAAGTGCAACCATAACTGCGCTTTCGCACAGCATAATTACTTTTTTATTCATAAAATACCCCTTTTTTAAAATTTATAATAATGTTGGGAACAACGTGTGCTGTTCCCATATTTTTATCAGTCTGCAATTTTAAGAGAAATGTCAAACGCTCTTACCGAGTGAGTGAGTGCGCCCATTGATATAATGTCAACGCCTGTTTCTGCAATTTCACGCAGTCTTTCGTCTGTGATTCCGCCGCTTGCCTCGAGCAATGCTCTGCCGTTGGTGATTTCAACAGCCTTTTTCATCATCTCTGTGCTCATATTATCGAGCATAATTACGTCAACCTTAGCGTCAAGTGCCTGTTGTAACTCGTCAAGATTTCTTACCTCAAGCTCAATCTTTGTCATATGACCGAGCTTTGTCTTGAGCTTTGCAACAGCGTTAGCAATTCCGCCGCCTGCGTCAACGTGGTTATCCTTAAGCATTGCGGCGTCTGAAAGGTTGTAGCGGTGGTTTCTGCCGCCGCCGACTGTTACTGCGTACTTTTGCAGAGGTCTTAATCCGGGGAGAGTTTTTCTTGTGTCGGCAATTGATGCGTTAGTGCCCTTTACAAGCTCAACAGCCTTGCTTGTTGCCGTTGCTACTCCGCTCATATGCTGAATGAGGTTAAGAGCCGTGCGCTCGCCCTTTAAAATCGTTCTTGTCTTGCCGTGAATTTCTGCGATGATGTCGCCTTTTGTAAGCTTGTCACCGTCTTTTTTAAAGGTTTTTACCTCAAAACCTGTCGGCTGTAAAATCTCAAAAACTCTTAAAGCAACTTCAAGACCGCAGAGCACACCGTCGCTTTTTGCAAGGAACTTTGCTGTGTTTTCCTGCTCCTCGTCAATGAGATAATCTGTTGTTGTGTCAAGGTAGTTAATGTCCTCAAGCAAAGCTGTTTTGATAAGGTTGTCAACGTAAATGCTGTTTAAAATCATAGGTTAATGCCCTCCCGTACTTCTTCAAGAATTATGCTTGCAACAATTGCAATGCTTCTGGCTTCAACAAGGTCAGATGTGATTTCGTAGTCCTCGCTGAAAAGTGCGTCAACGATTTTTTCAACTTTTTCATAGCTTTCGTCGTACTTTTCAGGCTTTGGAATTACAAAATAAGTATCCTGCAAAATTTCTCTTATCTGAGAACGATAACCGTGAGGAATAGGATTACCGAGGGTAGGTTTGTAAGCAGGCTCGTTTCCGAGAGGCTTTCTGCCGTATTTTTCAATTCTGCGTGTAATGTCCTGTGCCGCAGAGCGTGAAAATACAAGTGCCTCAAGAAGTGAATTGCTTGCAAGACGGTTTGCACCGTGAACGCCTGTGTGAGCACATTCTCCTGCAGCGTAAAGTCCGTCAATCGAGGTTTTTGCGTCAAGGTCAACGTTGATTCCGCCCATAAGATAGTGCTGACAGGGAAAAACAGGAATCCTGTCTTTGGTAATGTCAACGCCCTCTTCAAGACACCTCGAATAAATCATCGGGAATCTCTCTTTGAGAAACTCGGCAGGCTTGTCCGTAATGTCAAGGTAGAAATTCTCGCTCTTTGTCTTAATCGACTCTCGTATAATTGCGTTTGATACAACGTCCCTCGGAGCAAGTTCGCCTCGACTGTCATAGTCAAAGGCAAAGCGATCTCTGTTACAGGTGAGAAGAACAGCTCCCTCTCCGCGTACCGCCTCGCTTATCAGAAAACGCTCTCTGTCTTTATCGGCGGCAAAAGCGGTGGGGTGGAACTGCACACGTGAAAGGTGGCTTATCTTTGCGCCCAGCAAATAGGCAAACGCAATTCCGTCACCCGTTGCAATTGCAGAATTTGTTGTGTATTTATAAACTCTGCCTATTCCGCCTGTTGCAAGCAGGCAGTAGCTGCAGCCGTAGTGATAGCTTTTGCCGTCCTTTAAAATGCTTATGTAAAAGCCGTGCAAAGCCTTGTCGATTGAATATACAAGCGCATTGTCGCAAATAGTAACATTGGGCAGAGTGCGCACAACGTCAATCAGTCCGTCAACAATAGCCTTGCCTGTTGAGTCCTTGTGATGAACAATTCTGTGGCGGCTGTGACCTGCCTCAAGAGTTTTGCACATAGTGCCGTCGGGGTTGAGGTCAAAATCAACGCCCAGCTCCTTGATTCTCATTACATCGGCAGGACCTTCCGAAACGAGCTTTTCAACGGCTGAGAGGTTGTTTTTGTACTTGCCTGCAATCAGCGTGTCGTTGATGTGAAGCTTGTAGTTGTCGTGAACGGTGTCAATCACGCAGGCAACACCGCCCTGTGCAAGCGAGCTGTTTGAAAGCGGCAAATCACGCTTTGAAACGAGCAGAACGCTTATGTCCTTCGGAAAATTCAGCGCCGCATATAAGCCTGCCGCACCTGTGCCGACGATAATGACGTCATATTTATTATCCATATATAAGACCTCGGAAAAATATTTGATAAATTGTAAAGTCTGTCATTTACAAATTAATACTGATATATTATACTACTAATTGGAAAAATAGTAAAGAAGTAAAGGCTTATAAATAAATATTTATCATATAAATCATTTTAATTTATTTTGTGGGAGGGAATGAAAATGCGTAAATTATGGAAAATACATATCGGAATATTAATCGGATTTTTTATTACATTTATTTCGGTTGTAATTGTAACGTGTGCATCAGACAAAGAAATCAATGCATATTTCCCTGTTGCATTATTATTAACATATGAATTTCTGATAATAAATTTCTTGAAGGACGATTTTCTCACGGAAGAATTTAAAGAAAGAGCAAAGAGAGAACTAAGCGAAAAAGAATATTCCGGTATTTCAATTTATAGAGGAATTATAAAATTTGTTTTTGGAGTATGTATTATCGTTGCGCCGATTATGTGGGCAATGGCAATTCTTACGAATTGATATAGTAGTTTTTTAAGGAGTAAAAATGGAACTTAAAAGTAATGAAGAAAAAATCACCCGTGCACTGCTTGTCAGCGTTGATACGGGAGAATACGACGCTCAGGCTTCTCTTGAGGAGTTGTTTGAGCTTGTAAAAAGCGCAGGTGCAGACCCTGTTTTTTCGGTTACGCAGAACTTAAATAAGGTTGAAACTGCAACTTATGTAGGAACGGGCAAGCTTGCCGAAATCACAGAAATCTGCAATGCTCAGGAGATTGATTTAATCGTAGTTGACAGCGAGCTTTCGCCGACTCAGATTAAAAATATGGAAGCCGAAACCGATGTAAGAGTAATTGACCGCACAACGCTTATTCTCGATATTTTTGCACAGAGGGCACGTTCAAAAGAGGGTAAATTACAGGTTGAGCTTGCACAGCTTAAGTATATGCTCCCTCGCCTTACGGGAAAGGGAATTGCAATGTCAAGGCTCGGCGCAGGTATCGGCACAAGAGGTCCGGGTGAAACAAAGCTTGAAACCGACCGACGTCACATAAGGCGCAGAATGGAAACGCTGAAAGAGGAGCTTGCAGACCTTGAAAAGCACCGCAGTATGCTGCGTAAAAGGCGAGAAAAGGACGGCGTAATCACCGTTGCGATAGTCGGCTACACAAACGCAGGAAAGTCAACGCTTATGAATTACTTAACCGACGCAGGCGTGCTTGCACAGGACAAGCTTTTTGCAACGCTTGACCCGACTTCACGTGCGCTGAAACTGCCGAGCGGCGTAACGGTAATGCTGATTGACACCGTCGGTCTTGTGCGCAGACTTCCGCACCACCTTGTTGAAGCGTTCCGCTCAACGCTTGAAGAGGCGGCGCAGTCGGATATAATATTAAATGTATGCGACGCATCAAGCGAAGAAGCGAGAACGCATATGCAGGTCACAACCGACTTGCTTGAATCCCTCGGCTGTGGTGACAGACCGATTATCACCGTTCTGAACAAGTGCGATTTGGTAAAGGACGAAGTTCTGGCGCAGGACTTTTGCTCGTATATCCGCATAAGCGCAAAGAACGGTACCGGTATAGACAGGCTTTTGCAGGCGATTGACGACAATCTTCCCGTCAGAATGAAGCGTGTAAAACTGCTCATTCCCTTTGCAAGCGCAGGACTTGCAAACGATATCCGTACAAAGGGTACGCTTATCTGCGAGGAATACGTTTCCGAGGGCTTGGAGATTGAGGCGGTTGTCGATGAAATGCTTTATTCAAAGCTTAAACAATTTGAAATAAATCAATAAAAAATACAATACAATGTTAATAATTGTGTTGAAAATGTTAAAATTCTTTGGTATAATTAACTGGAGGTATTCTATTTGAATTTATTTGAAATTATTCAGTCAATAGATTTTTCAATTCTTGATTTTATTCAGAATACTTTTAAATGTGTTTTCCTTGATTATGTGCTCGCTTTTTTCAGTTATATCGGTGAAGCAGGCGGCATATGGATTATTGCGTCGGTAATTATGATGTGCTTTCGCAAAACAAGGGCAACGGGCGTTATGGTGTTGTGTGCAGTTGTTGTCGGATTTTTAATCGGCGAAATAGGACTGAAGCACCTTATCGCACGTGATAGGCCTTTTGTAGTAAATCCGTCAGTAGTGCCGTTTATCAAGGCTCCGAGCGGCTACAGCTTTCCGTCGGGACACAGTTGTTCGTCATTTGCGGCGGCAACGGTGCTCTTGATGCGTGACAAAAGGTTTGGAATTCCTGCCCTTGCAGTTGCCGTACTGATTGCATTTTCAAGGCTTTATAATTATGTTCATTTTCCGTCCGACGTACTTTGCGGAATTTTACTCGGTGTGCTCTGTGCAATAGTAACCGTTGTGATTTTCAGAAAAGCAGGGTTTGACAAAAAGCTGTCGGGCGACTTAAAATACAAGAAGGTTGATGATAATGCAGAAAAATTATAGGTTTGTCGGCAAAACCTCAAAGGACAGCTTTCTGATTAAAGGCTTTAACGTGTTTTCCGAAAAGTGGAAGCACGTAGGCGGCTGTGCGTCCGTTACAAATCCGCAAAACGGCAGAACATATGTGTTTTCAAAATACGAAAGCTGTGGCGTGGAGTTTGTTGCAGGCAAGGACGCAAACGGCTACTGGCTGTTCTTTGTTGAGGTATAAAATATTTTATGGGAGAAGTATATTAAAATGTGCAATGAAAATCTGCTTGCAAATAATCTTTTTGATTACAGCAAAACAATAGCAAAGCCACTGCTTGAAAGCGTTGAATATCCTTGGGAGGCTCTGCCGAAAATCAAGGATTTCATTATTGAAATCGGTAAAACGCTTGACCCCGAAATCTATGAGCAGAGGGGAGAAAACATCTGGGTTGCAAAAAGCGCAACTGTTTTTTCGTCGGCATATCTCGGCGGTCCGCTCATCATATGCGAGGATGCAGAGGTGCGCCACTGTGCTTTTATCAGAGGAAGCGCAATTGTGGGCAAGGGCGCAGTTGTGGGTAACTCAACAGAGCTTAAAAATTCAATCCTCTTTGACGGAGTACAGGTGCCGCACTATAACTACATAGGCGACAGTATTCTCGGCTATAAAGCTCATACGGGTGCAGGCACGATTACCTCAAACCTCAAGAGCGACAAGAGCCTTGTAACGGTGCTCTGCGAGGAAGAAAAGGTTGAAACAGGCGTTAAAAAGTTTGGCGCAATGCTCGGCGACCACGTTGAGGTTGGCTGTAACAGCGTGTTGAATCCCGGCTCGGTTGTCGGCAGAAACACAAACGTTTATCCGCTTTCATTCGTAAGGGGATACGTTCCCGAAAACAGCATCTATAAACGTTTGGGCGAAGTTGCTGACAAGATTTAATTTAAAATTTAGTTTTGAATTTAAGGCAATACCTCATATTTTTATTGTGCGGTGTTGCCTTGATTTTTTGCATAAAACAATCATCATATCACATAATAATTTCGAGGTGATGAAAATGGCAAAACAGGGAATGAAGCGTATGGAAAGAACCCATACTCAGCCACGCAACGAAGCGGCGGCTGTACCCGAAATTCAGGGAAAGGCAAAGCATAGCAATGAAAAAGCAAATCCCATTATTTCGGGAACAAAAGCACCGTCGCTCAAGGTTTATCATACAACTCCGTTTACACAGGAAAAGCCGATTTCGCCGATTTATTCCACAATCGACAACGACCTTGCGAGGGATAACCTTGAAAACGACGTTACGGCGGCAGACCTTGAAGAACTGTAGTTTTCGGCTATGAAAGATAAAATTGACAGTGAAACAAACAAAAAATCAGTCTGGGCGCAGACTGCAACTCTGCCGCAGTTTCCGAAGCTTGACGGTGATATTCACACCGATGTTTTAATCATCGGCGGAGGTATTGCAGGAATTCTGACTGCATATTTTCTGCACCAAAACGGCGTAAAATACGTCCTTGTTGACAAGGGCAGGATATGCTCGGGAATTACGCACAACACAACTGCAAAGATAACCGTCCAGCACGGTCTTGTCTACCACAAAATCCTTGCCGACAGGGGCGCTTATTTTTCGCAGATGTACCTTAAAGCAAACGAGCTTGCTTTAGAAAAGTATTGTGAGCTTTGCAAAAATATAGCCTGCGATTTTGAGCGCAGGGACAACTACGTTTACTCGGTTTACAACCGAAAAATTCTTGAAAAAGAAATGAAAGCCCTGCAAAAAATCAGGAGCAACGCAGAGTTCTGTGAGAATGTTATCATACCGAAAAAGACTGTAGGTGCGGTAAAATTTCCAAATCAGGCGCAGTTTAATCCGCTTGAATTTATCGCCGCAATTTCCGACGGACTTAACATTTTTGAAAATACATTCGTCAGCGAGATGATCGGAACAACCGCCGTTACGCAAAGCGGAAAAATCTATGCAGATAAGGTGATTGCGGCAACACATTTTCCGTTTATCAACAAACACGGCAGTTATTTTCTCAAGCTTTACCAGCACCGTTCCTATGTTGTTGCGCTTAAAAATGCTCAGAATGTTGACGGAATGTATGTTGATGAGAACAGAAAGGGAATGTCGTTTCGAAATTACGGAAATCTTCTTTTGCTGGGCGGAGGAGGTCACCGAACCGGAAAGCAAGGCGGCAACTGGTGCGAGCTTCGTGCCTTTGCAAAGACGGTTTATCCGAAAGCTCGCGAGGAGTGTTTCTGGGCGGCGCAGGACTGCATAAGTCTTGACGGAGTGCCGTATATCGGGCAGTACTCCAAACGCACTCCGAATTTCTACGTCGCAAGCGGCTTCAATAAATGGGGAATGACGTCGGCAATGGTTTCGGCTATGATTTTAAGCGACCTTGTGCTCGGAAAGAAAAATGACTTTGCTGAGGTGTTTAACCCGTCACGCAGTATTTTAAAGCCTCAGCTTCTGGCAAACGGATTTGAGGCGACAAAAAATCTGCTCACAATTACCGAGCACCGGTGTCCTCATCTTGGCTGTGCGCTTAAGTGGAACAGAGCCGAAAATTCTTGGGATTGTCCTTGTCACGGCTCACGATTTTCGGAAAACGGAGAGGTGCTTGACAATCCTGCAAACGGAACATTTAAATAGCAATAAAACTTACCGCTCACAATACTATGTGGGC
>CAMBNE010000030.1 GCA_945868935.1 uncultured Clostridia bacterium | reverse complement strand
CAATCGCAAAGGGCAGAAGCTCGGACGGTACGCTCTTTTCAAGTATTGTGGAGTCAGGAAAAATCCTTTTGTAGTTTTGCCACCTGTCCTTGGGGTGAGGCTTTATAATCAGCTTGCAGTCGGGGCAGAAGTAGTCGACAAGCGTGGTAGCAGTCAGCTCCTGCAAATCAAGGTCTTTAATTTTCAGCGTGTTTAAATCCTGCGTAAGGAAAAGACAGATTTTTTTACTGCTTTTGATAACCGTTTTTATGTTCCCGAAAAATTCAAGAAGTACGGGTACTTTGTCGGGAATGATGTTTTTCAGAGCGTCATAGATTGAAAAATCAACCGCCTTTTCATCGTGAAATCCCTTTTGCTGATGCTTAAGGTCGCACAGCTTTGCTTTGACATATTCGTTTCTGCCTGCACAGCCGAGGGACTCGTTGATTATATAATTTGTACGGTTGTTGCTTTTTGTAATGGAAAGATAGCGGCTTTGCTCCGAAAGCATTCCGCTTGCATCCTCCATATATGTGTAGCTTATTTTGTTGTTTATCAGATATATTCCGCAGGAATGATGGTCTGATGCAACGTAGATTTCGCTGTACTTTTTCATATCGCCGCCAAACCAGTTTTCAAAGGCAAATGAGATATTGTTGATTACAGTTTTTATTTCCCTTTCACTGCTGTTTTCGTCAAGTGCGATTCCCTTTTTCAGCTTGAACTGCTGTTCGGGAACATAGCGGATTTTGCTGAAAAAGCTGTAAGCTTTTAGCTTTTCAAGAAAGGCTGTCCGTTCCTTCAGCGGTTTTATGTACTCAACAAGCAGCAGTTCGCAGTCCTTGTCACTGTTGAAGCACAGCTTATGAACAATGCAGTACAGCAGATGATACATTGTTGAAGCGTGGTAAAGTACCAAAACATTCACTCCTGTTAAATCATATTGCGAATTTCGGACAAGCCCTGCATATACAGCGCAGAAGCGTCGTCACCAGAAATTGTCAGCTCGGATGATGTGTCTTTTGTATACCTAAAAAAGTCCAGTGAAAAATCAAGGATTGCACGGTAAATTTTATCAAGCTTTTCATTGTCAATTTTCTTTGGATAAATCCACTTTTTGCCGTCAGTCCCAATCTGACAGAGCAACGGCATATTACCCTGCATTATCCTTGAAATCGGCTTTAAATCACCGCTTTTTTCTCCAAGCATATTACTCATAGATACACAAGTGTAAATCGTTTCGGGCTTTGTGTTCTCTACGATTCCGCAAAGCTGTGACGTTGCGCAGATTCCCGGAACAGGGTCGGCTATAACAATTTTTTTATGCTTTCCGATTACTTTTCTTATCGCATTATCCACACCGTCGCTTGACTTATCAGTCCATGCAGTAGCCATAATTCCCGACAGAGTCAGCGTGTCGGGAGGTGCTTTAAGTGATGAAACAGGGTAGCGCAGAACGCAGTCAAACACGCCCGAATATGCGTCGTCAAAAATCGGTGTTTCTTCAATAATTTCTTTCCACTCCAATGCCGACTTGAATTTATTTGTCGCAAGGGGTGACCAGGGGAAAAATACGATATTTTCGTTATTTTTGCAAAGCCGTTTAATCAGCCTTGCAAAGAATGAGTTTTCGTCGCAAAGACAGATTACAAACTCCCCTTTATCAATCCTTTTCGTGACCCTTTGAGCAAACCCTGCAACCGCAGGCGCAATACATAGGAAAGACAGCTCATACTCCTTGCTCATTCTTTTAATTCCGCTGAAAAGGTTAAGCCCGCAGATTCCGTCATATACGTTTCTGAAATCATCGCTTAATTTGGGGTGAACAGTACGCTCCATAAGCGCCTGAGGACTTCGGTAGTAAATAGGCTTACAGCCGTACTTCATGAATTTTTTGATAAATCCCTTGTAGTCGTTGCTGAAAACACCCGTAAACTCGGGATTAACCAAGGCCTCGTTTTTAATGTCCGTTTCACCCTCGGAAGTAATAATAAGTCTGTCAACACTGATTTTGTATTTTTTAAGGATTTTCTCAATAAATTCTCTCGGATAGCCTGAACGGATAATTGCAGTAATAAATACGTTGTTGCAAGCTGCAATGTCAAGCAGTCTGACGGCATATTTGTTTGCAACGTAATACTTTTCCATAACCGAAAGTTCAATTTTGTAATCAATAACTGTTTTCAGCTTTGCACTGATTTTTTTGTAAATCTGCTGAATCGGCAGTTTGCTGTTGTCGTACTGCTTTCTTAAATCGGCAAAGCCTTTTACTCCGATTTCTTTTTGAATATCCTTAAAAATGTCGTTTCTGTTTTTTATTGTGGTAACGGCACAGCCGAATATATCGGTAATCAGTCGGGAGTTGTCGAGCATTCCCGAGGCAAGTTCGCATATTGCAGGACGGACAAAGATTCCCGAAAGATATGCTTTGCCGATTTCCTCTGAAAACAGCCTGCGTTTTGAAAACGGAAGTCTGCAAAGTATATTGATTTTTATAAGATTAAGAGCAAATTTAATCGGACTGTTTGTAGCCGCTTCACGGTTCTGATTTTGAATACACATACAATAGAAATT
This sequence comes from uncultured Clostridia bacterium, assembly GCA_945868935.1. Classification (GTDB taxonomy): domain Bacteria; phylum Bacillota; class Clostridia; order Oscillospirales; family Acutalibacteraceae; genus Ruminococcoides. Next base: position 5,708 of record CAMBNE010000030.1, on the reverse strand, counting down.
CACGTCGTCGTTTCCGTTTGTAAGCATATTGTAGATTTTTCTCACAAAATCAAGAGGTAATTTCTCAACCATATTTCTCTCCAAATTATTAATTCAGTAAGCATTATATTCTCAAAAAACTATGCGGTCAATAAACTTGATTAACAATTTACGACAAAAATACACAGCTTTACAAACGAGCCGAAAAGCTGATAAAACATTAATAAAATTTACATTTTAGCTCGGAATTGTGCTTTGCTTAATTTGGAACAATACAAAATATTAACCATTTGTTTTGCTTTTATAAAAGGTATGTAAATTTTCTTTTTCAATATGAAAATTTCTGCTTTCACTTTGTCCGCAACCGTTTGACTTGTTGTGATAGAATTATCAAAGACAAACGGGAGGAATGCAAATGAAGATAACAATTAACGAATTAAACAAAAAATCTTTATGGGTTATTTTAGTTTCTGCATTAACATCATTTCTGATAATTTCAATTTGTTCAAAATCGTCTTTTCTATATCCGCTCAATGAATGGGTTGATGCAAACTGCTTTTTTACGGTAGGAAAATCAATGACGAACGGTATGGTTGTTTACCGTGATATTTTTGAACAAAAGGGTCTGCTCTTGTACGTAATCCACGCTCTGGCTTATCTGATTTCAAACGATTCTTTTTTCGGCGTATTTGTTTTTGAAGTGATAAGCGCAACGGCAGTAATGCTTTTTGCATTTAAAATTCTGTTTCTTTATGACTGCAACAAAAGTGCGTTTGTGTTTGTACCGTTATTTTCGGCTGTAGTTTATTCCTCGCACGCATTTTGCCAGGGCGACAGCGCCGAGGAATTCTGCCTGCCGTTTCTTATGTGCGGACTTTACCTTTCGCTTAAATCGCTTAAAACTCAAAAGGCATTTTCGGCAAAACAGCTCTTCTGTATCGGCGTTATTTCAGGCTGTGTGCTGTGGATAAAATACACAATGCTCGGTTTCTTTATCGGTTTTGTAATTGTTCCGCTGATTATGATATTAAGGAACAGGGAGTGGAAATATCTCTTAAAATGCGTAGGCTTTGTTGTGCTCGGCGTTGCGGCTGTGAGTCTGCCTGTACTGATTTATTTTGCAGTTAACGGTGCAATAAAAGACTTGTTTAGTGTGTATTTTTATGACAATATGTTTCTCTATTCCGACGGCTCACAAGGCGAATCGCTTTTAGCAAAAATATTCGGAGTTTTACTCAATACAGCCAAAGGCGTGTATTATGCGGCAAAGAAAAATATTCTGCCTGCAATCCTTGTTTTGTTCGGTTTTATGTATGAACTGATTAAGGACGGCAGAAAAATGCTTGCAAACTATGTTGCGCTGACGTTTTTTACCGCACTGTTTATTTTCGGAGGAGGCAGACATTATGATTATTACGCTCTGCCGCTTTGTGTTTTTTCATTGCACGGATTTATTTTTGCCGCTGAAAAAACAGAAGTTTTCTTAAATAAAAAGGGAAAAGGAATTTTAAAAATATCAGCCGCTTTTTCAGTGATATTGTCAACAGCTTTTTCACTTCTGATATGTCCGAATGTAAAGTCAATGCTTGTCCCTAAAGAGGAACTTGCACAGTATAAGTTCAGAGAGATAATAAATGAAACGAAAAATCCAACACTTCTCAATTACGGAACGCTTGACAACGGCTTTTACACAGTTTGTAACATTGTGCCGAACTGTAAATACTTCTGCAATCTTAATCTCCCTCTTGACGACATAAAAACTGCACAGGACGAGTATGTAAGCTCAGGCAAAACCGACTATGTTGTTACAAGGGGAAAGAAATATCAATTTGAAAATTACAGCCTTGTTTCGTCAGCAACATCTGACTACAAAGGCGGCAAAAGAACATATTACCTCTATAAAAGGAATAATATGTAACTGAAATTCAGAAGACAGCGAAAGTACAGTTTTATGTTGCCTTATTGACTGTATCTGACAAAACACAAACGTAATTTGCAGATGCAAAATAATTGAGTTTTATTAAAAACAATGTTTACTTTAAATTTACAGTGTTATGATAGAAAGCAATAAGTAAATTATATAAAATTAAATCAAAGCTTTTTGAGCTTTGCAATTTTGATTTGAAAATCATTAATATTGTAAATTCAGGAGGAAAAATATGTTAAAGAAGAAAATAATTGCGTCCGTGCTGGCAACGCTTAGTGCTTTTTCAGTGCTTACGTCAACGGGCGTGAATGCAGAAGAATTGAATCAGGGCTTCGAGAATCAAGACGCTTCGCTTAAAATCAGCCAAACCGCAAGATATTCATCGGGGATTACAAATCCTGACGGCGGTGTTATGGAAAGTGTAGCTCACAACCCGGCTGTGGGCAAATCATATGCCGTAAACGGTCAGTCGGGCGTGCTTACTATGATTTCAACGGGAAATATAAGCGGCAACGCCCCTGTTGATGAATTAAGCGGAATTGATATTGATGTAAAAAGTCTGATTGAGGACGAGAGCTTTGCTTACGGAGATATGACCTCGGTTGCCGTATCGCCCGACGGTAAGCTTGTTGCCGTTGCCGTACAGGCTGAATTGTACAGCGCAAACGGCAGAGCAGTTGTATTTTTGTGCAACGAAGACGGAACTCTGGAATTTTATAAGTCAATTGAAACAGGTGTTCAGCCTGATATGATAACGTTTACCCCTGACGGAACAAAAATCCTTACCGCAAACGAGGGTGAGCCGAGAGAAGGCTATACGGAAGAAAGTATAGACCCTATGGGTACGGTAACAGTGGTAAACACAGGAGATTATAATGCGGTTACTGTTGACTTTACAAAATATGACGATGCAGAAAGCCGCCAGTCGCTTGCAGATAAAAATATTATTATAAAAAAGAATACTGCTCCGTCGGTTGATTTTGAGCCTGAATATATTGCAGCATCAAATGAATTTGCATATGTTTCACTTCAGGAGGCTAACGCTGTTGCAGTGCTTGACTTAAACAGTTTGAGTTTTAAAGCTATTTATTCGGTAGGATTTGAAGATTACAGCGTTACTCCTGTAGACATTGATAAAAAAGACGAGCAGTATAATCCCAAAACCTATGAATCGTTAATAGGCATTCGTATGCCCGACGGTATATCACTTGCAAATATAAACGGCGAGCAGTACATACTTACCGCAAACGAAGGCGACAGCCGTGAATGGACGGATTATCTTAACGAGGATGAACGCAACTTCGGAAAGGGCAAGACATCACCGACAGGTAAAATTACAGCGGAAAACAGCGGGCTCACAGGCAAGGTTGTATTCTTTGATACTTCGGATTATGACGGACTTGATGAAAATTGCGATTATCTTTTCGGAGGCAGGTCGTTTACAATATTCAAGGTGACCGAAAACGGATTAGAGGAAGTATTTACAAGCTCGGATGATTTTGAAAGATTAACAGCGTCATATCTCAAGGATAATTTTAACTGTTCAAATGACGATATTGCAATAGATGACCGTTCAGGCAAAAAAGGCCCCGAACCTGAAACAGTTGTAACAGGAAAAGTCGGTACAAAAACTTATGCGTTCATTGCGCTGGAAAGAATCGGCGGCATAATGGTCTATGACATAACTGATGCGGAAAATCCCGAGTATGTGAATTATATTAATTCAAGAGATTTCAGCTCCGAAATATGCGGCGATGTTTCACCCGAGGGACTTTGCTTTGTTCCTGCCGATAAAAGCGCAGATGCAAACGCTTACCTGATTGCAGCTTGTGAGGTGTCGGGAACTGTAGCTGTATACAGTCTTAGCTCAAAAGAAGTAACCGAAGGAATTTACGGCGACGTTGATTGCGACGGCATAATAACGGTGAAAGACGCAACAATCGTACAGAAGCTGAGCTTAGGAGCAGAAACGGAAGTAAGTATTACAGATTTCGTTCTGAAAGCAGCAGACGTAAACGGTGACGGCAGAATCTCGATACTTGATGTAACCTGCATTCAAAAATATATCGCAGGCGGCTACAACAATGTTGGAAATACAGGTGAGTCGTTAGTGCTGTGAAATATTAAAATTTTCTACGTTGCTTTTACTCGGTACATTCAGAAAATAAAAGAGCCGATGAGATAACTGACATCTCATCGGCTCTTTGGCTGTATGTATGGTCCTTGGCGTATGAAATATGACAAATTTTTTGCTTGTATCAGGCTTTATTGCCTGCACTTAAGTTTCGGATTTCCGTTTTATAATATATCTTTATTAAAACATATACAGGATATCAACAGTCAACAAACTCATTTCTGTGTTTTTCAAAAAATTCAAAATATGTTCTGACATTTTCAAGCTCAGTCCAGCTTGATGTAGTTACGGGTATTTTATCAAGATTATAGATTTTTGCATTTTTCATTGAAAGAATAAACGGTGAATGAGTAGATATGATAAACTGACAATTAAAAAACCTTGCAGAATCTTCAATATGCTTTGTTAATTCAATCTGACGTTTGGGAGCAAGACTGTATTCTCCTCGTATGTAGCGAAAGTCTATATTATTCTCTGATTGTGTAATCACAATTAAGACTGGTTATCCGTTATTTTCTGAATATATTGTATCATACATTATGTAAGATTAACAGATATTCAATTAAATAAAACAAGTAAAATATTTGTACAAAATTCGTAAATATTTGTTGTTGAAAAATTTGATTTTATACATAATGTCATTTTCTGACTATCCAATGGGTAAGAATAGGATATTAATTTATATAGACCGGCGTTATAATTAAGTTGAGCCTTTTATTAAAACTAACAGGAGGGATATCTTATGAAACACAAATCTATAAAGTCAATAAGCTTTATACTTGCACTTTTACTTGTGATTCTCCAGTGCGGAGTACTCTCGGTAAGCGCTGCAAGTTCATCAAAAGGCAAAACTGTTTACTTTAAACTTCCCGATGAATGGAAGGGCAGAGTAGACGCAAACACAGGAGAGGAAATTCTCCCTGCCGCTTATGTGGCAGGCGGTACCGACGGTCAGCATGTTCCGTGGGTAGGCGAGCATATGACTCTCGTTGACGAGGCAAACGACATATGGTCATACACAATTCCCGGCGACCAGACGTTAATCAATTTTAACACAGGTCAGCAGAGAGACTGGCAGACAGTTGACCTTGCTATTCCGGGCGGAGATATGATTTTCCTGATTGACAAAGATCCCGGCACAAAAACCGCAACAGGTCATTGGGAGCCGTACAATACCGACGAGCCGAGAGTTGCAATCAGCACAGGCGTTTTCCAGTTTGTAGGCGATGTTACAATCAACCTTTATTGCTACAACTGCGACAATGCTTATTACAGCGTTGACGGCGGTGAGAATGTTCCGTTTGAAAACGGACAGGCTGTAACAATCGGCGGCGATACTGCTCCGTTATCATCAACAAATATCACTCTGACTGCTGTTAAGGGCGAAAATTCATATTCATATGAATACACCTTTAACAAGAACAATTCACGTACGGTATATGCAAAAAACAGCGCAGGCTGGGACGACGTATACGTTCATTACTGGGGCGGCGAGGCAACCTCGGTTTGGCCCGGTGTAAAGATGAAGCGTTACGCAGATTCCGAGGACGTTTACTATTGCGAAATTCCGTCAAAGTCCACTAACTACAAATTCAACAACGGCGGCAAGGAAGGCACATCTGCAAGCGAGCAGACAGTAAACCTTGCAACTCAGGATATTGTTGAGGG
>CAMBNE010000029.1 GCA_945868935.1 uncultured Clostridia bacterium | reverse complement strand
GACCTTTGCATTGTAAAGGTGTCCGTGTGTAATGAAAATTCTTTTGCCGCAAACGCTTAAAATTTCCTTTGAAAGAAGGCTACTGCACCAATCGCAGTTGCCCCTTACCCCGACAATCATCTTATCCTTTATCGTGTCCTTTAAATACTGCACCTGCTCGTCACCGTCGCCGCAATGGACGATTATCTCAGCGCTCGGCTGTGCGTTAACAGCCTTCATCAGTGTTCTTAAATCTCCGTGAGTGTCGGAAACAACTAAAATACGCATTTGCAAAACTCCGTTCTAAAAATGTATTTAAAGCATAGAATATAGCGAGGTGTTTATATGAAAGAAAAAAACTTAGATAAACTGATTTCAAGCCTCTCAAAACAGCTCGGTGTTTCTGAGAATCAGATAAAAAATGCGGCGCAAAAGGGCGATGTAAACGATATGCTGAAAAACGCCGACTCAAATCAGACGGATAAAATAAAGTCTGTTCTCAACGACCCCGAAAAGACAAAAGAAATTCTGAACAGTCCGCAGGCGCAGGCTCTAATCAAACTGCTCGGCGGCAACGATAAATAATCAGACAATCGGGAAAGGGTGTGAAAAATCAAAATGTCGGAAATACAAGATAAAATCAATCAGATTTTAAGCAATCCCGAAGCACTCAGGCAGGTGCAGAGTCTTGGCGAGCAGTTAGGTCTTGCAAACGCAAATCCCGAACCGCCCAAACCGAAGCCGAAGCCTGTTCAGCCTGAAATTCCGAGTGATGATATATTACGAACGGTCACACGCCTTGCTCCCGTTATGAACTCGGTAAAGCGTGACGACGACACCACAAGGCTTTTAAATTCACTTCGTCCGTTTTTGAGCCGTGAAAAACAGGAAAAGCTTGACCGTGCCGAAAAAATGATTAAATTCATCAGGATAATTCCTCTTTTGAAGGACAACGGACTATTTTGAGTGTGGAGATTATTTTAATTCGGAATTCGGAATGCGTAATTCGGAATTTCGGGTCGCTTCGCTCCGTATTTATAATAGTGCGTGTAAGTTTGGAAAACTCAATTTGTCGTAACTAAATTGATGTATTTATTTCATTTTTACCTTTCAGAAAAGCATACAAACAAAGGGGTGAAAATATGCCGAGCTTTGAAGAAGAAGCCTTTGCAAGGGCGCAGCAGATGAACAAACGTCAGCCGTTCTACAGCAATAATCAGCAAAGTCAGAAGTCCGTTCCAAGGCAGGAACAGCCGCCTAAAAAGGAGCAAAAGCCTGCTATTGAAAAGCCGCCCGAACAGAAAATGCAGAACAGCAACAATAACAACAGTCTGCTTGATATGCTGTTTAAGAACAAGGAACAGAGCCTTATTTTACTTCTGCTTGTCCTGCTTATGGACGAAAACGCAGACCCTACGCTGCTTTTGGCTCTCGTCTATCTGCTTATCTGATTTGTCCGTTACCTCTGATTATGAACTTACTGCTTGTAAGCTCGTTAAGTCCCATAGGACCTCTTGCGTGGAGCTTCTGCGTTGAAATACCGATTTCTGCTCCAAGTCCGAACTCTCCGCCGTCGGTAAAGCGTGTTGAAGCGTTTACATAAACAGCCGCAGAATCAACGCAGGCGGTGAATTTATTTGCACTCTCGTAGTCGCTTGTAATTATGCTTTCGCTGTGACCTGTGCTGTATTTTGCAATGTGAGCAAGTGCGTCGTCAAGGCTGTCAACAACCTTTACCGCAAGAATGTAGTCGAGAAACTCAATTGCGTAATCGTTTTCCGTTGCAGGAACAACGCTTTCACCGAGGATTGCTTTTGTCCTCTCACAGCCTCGGATTTCAACATTCATTTTGTCAAGCTCTGCCTTGATTTCGGGCAGGGCTTTTTCGGCAATATCTTTGTGCACAAGCACTGTTTCAATTGCGTTGCAGACAGAAGGACGTGAGGTTTTTGCATTGAAAATGATGCTCTTAGCCATATCTACGTCAGCGCTTTTGTCAACGTAAACGTGGCAGTTGCCTACGCCCGTTTCAATTACGGGCACCTTTGCGTTCTCAACAACGCTTCTGATAAGTCCTGCGCCGCCTCTGGGAATGAGCACGTCAAGATATTCTGAAAGCTGCATAAGCTCGGTTGCGCTCTGACGTGTTGTGTCCTCAACGAGTGAAACGCAGTCACGGGGCAAGCCTGAACCCTCGATTGCGTCACGCATAATTTCTGCAATTGCCTTGTTGGAGTTTATTGCCTCCTTGCCGCCACGCAGAATTACCGCACTGCCTGCCTTAAGACAAAGTGCCGCCGCATCTGAAGTTACATTAGGACGAGCCTCGAAAATGATTCCGATTACGCCCATAGGAACGGTAACCTTTTCAATCTGCAGGCCGTTTTTGAGCGTTCTGCCGTCGAGCACTCTGCCGACAGGATCTGCAAGAGAAGCAACCTCGCTCACACCGTCTGCCATTCCGTTAATTCTTTCCTCTGTAAGCTTTAATCTGTCGAGCAATGACTTTGTAAGTCCTGCTTTCTCGCCGTTTTCTATATCAATATCGTTTGCTTTTATGATTTTATCGGCATTTTCACGCAGAGCCTTTGCAATTGCGTTTAGTGCCTCGTCCTTTTTTGAGCCTGCGGTCATAAGAAAGCGTGAGGCTTCCTTTGCCTTTGCTCCCATAATTTCAAGCTGAGTCATAGTAATTCTCCTTTACTGCCTTGCAAGGAACACTGTTCCTACGTTGTTGCCGTCGAAAACTTCATAGAGATTTTCCGGGTTTGAGCCGTTGATAACGTGAACCTCAACGCCGCGCTTTGTTGCATAATCAGCCGCCTGAAGCTTTGTTATCATTCCGCCCGTACCTCGATTTGAACCTGTTCCTGCCGCCATTGACAAGATTTCCTGATTAATTTTATCGACAACCTCAAGCTTTACAGCCTCCGGATTTGTGCGTGGATTTGAGTCGTACAAGCCGTCAATATCGGTAAGAATAATCAGCCTGTCGGCTCCCACAAGACCGGCAACGATTGCCGAAAGCATATCGTTATCGCCGAAGTTGTTGCCCTCGAGTTCATCAATAGCCACCGTATCGTTCTCATTGATTACGGGGATAATGTTCATTTTCAGAAGCTCGTCAATTGTGTTGATTACGTTCTGACGTTTCTGGTCGGTTTCAACGGCATAGCGTGTGAGGAGAATCTGCGCCACCGAGTGGTTGTACTCGCCGAACAGTTTGTCGTACATAAACATAAGCTCGCACTGACCGATAGCCGCAAGAGCCTGCTTTTTCTTGGTTTCGCTCGGACGTGACTGGAGTCCTGTTTTTCCCATTCCGACGCCGATTGCACCCGAGGACACGAGCATAATCTGCTCTCCCCTGTTCTGCAAGTCCGACATAACCTTGCAAAGGCACTCGATTCTGCGGTAATTTATCTTTCCGTTTTCGTATGTAAGGGTGGACGTGCCGACCTTTACAACCGTACGCTTATTTTCCATTTCAGACACCTGTTTCCGTTTTGCATAATTTTGCATTATTAATTTATTATATCACACCGAGCCCTGTAATTACAACACTTTAATTTAATATTGTGCTAAAACTTGTGTGAATATGAAAAAGCGTATTGTTCATATAAAAAAAGATTCTTGGTTTGGCTACGTTTGATAAAGATGTTATTATGTAAAGTACGGTGTAACTCTGTAAAACGAGTTACACCGTTTTCCTGCATGCTGCTGTCTTTTTCATTATTTTTTCTGTTCAATAGCTCTTTGGATAAATAATTTGGCTTCAAAATTAATTTTTCCACGGTCTAACGGAACCAAGCCATCCTTGCTGCGCCCAATATTTTCCATCGAGATATTCCGGGTCATTTTTATGTAATGATTTCTGCATTACACGGCAAAAGTAGAACTTGAATTTTGTAACTAAATTTGTATGTGCGGGCTTTGTGTAATCCTCATTAGCGATTTTTTGAGATAGCTTTTTCACTTTTCTTGTAAGTTCAGCTTGTTTCTTTTCGGAAAGTTTATCCCAAATAATATCGCCCATAAGAGCACCGGTAAATACTCCGATTTTGGAAATTCCCCACCAAGATAAACTGTGCTTTATATCCTTCGCCGCAGATTTTGCCCCTTGTCCTAAACATTGCGTTAGAATTACAGCACGCTTTCCAAACATTTCAGGAGCAGGACGGTGTGGCATCCAACGAAAAGCAAAATGGTCAAGAAATGCTTTCATTGCTCCCGTAGCGTGAAACACATATGCAGGAGAGGTCATTACAATTAAGTCTGCATCCAAAAGCGATTTTTCTATCTTCCCGATTTTCTCAGCCGCTTTGCAGGTATTCTCTCCTTTTAATATGCAGTTCACGCAACCGGTGCAGAAACTCGGACAATCCTTTGGAAGATAATATTCCGTAATTTCCGCCTTATTCCTGAATTCTGCTAAAAATATCTCTTTCAAACGGTATGTTACACCGTGTTTTTCCGTTCCGTTTATAACAGTAATCTTCATCCTCTACACCTCCAAAATATCGTGTAAAATTTGTGTATGAAATATCTTGCGGTTTTCTCTTTTTCTAAGGTCAATCCCAAATGTCTGCGATATGGTTTCACATCGCAGGAACATTTGCTGCATAATTGTAATCAGATACATAGTCTTTCGTTTTATTGCTGCTTCATCAAGGTCAGGACGGCAATCCGAAACAAGCGGCAAATATGCTGCATAAGTCCTGCCGGTGTTGTCATTATCTTTTGGTGTCTGCATATCGGTAAGAATAGAAATTTTTGAAACAGTATTATGTTCAAACAGGAAGTCAAGCGTCATATTGCCCAGAAACTCTAATTTTTCAAAAGGCGTACGCCCTTCTGTTTTCTCCCGTATATTCTGAAATTTTTCCACAATTCCATTTATCATACGCTCAATGCATTGCTCGATGAGTTTATCCTTATTTCCGAAATGATAATTGACAAGTCCTAATCCAACACCAGCTCTTTTACATATCTCACGAACGGTGATTTCTTCCAAATGCTCGCCGTTTTCCTCAATAAGTTCAATTGTTGTCTGTATTATTGCTTCTTTGTTATTCACATCATATCTCCCTTGAATATCTATTAATTATAATTATACTGAACATTGTTCAAAAGTCAAGAGGATACTATCATAAAAAGCGGCGTGACGCCGAGTGTATTTCGTGTAGACAGATTCTGATGATATAAACCTTCTGTGCCCGAGTAGTACCGAGCAATTTCCTATAAAGCTAAAGAGGCTGAGTAAAAAGCATTTCTGCCTTCTACTCAGCCTTTTAACCTTTCTACGCCAATATTTGTATACTGATTTTCAAATTCCATCCTTATGTGGCGTTATCATTTTCAAACATCTATTTTTGTTTTATTCTATATTGGAATAATAGTTATAAACACCGTCGGCAATTGCATTTGCAATTTTGTCGGTGTTATTGATTATCCAGTCTGCGCCCTCCTCGGTGTCGTGAAACTCACATTCAAGGTAAACCGTAAGTGCATTCGGAGTGGAAACCTCATACAAATCAGGCTTATATTCAATCCTGTCGTCATCACCCGGACTGATTTTGCCGAGTGTGTTGAGAAACGACTCAGCCGCAGTCTGCTCATCAGAGCCGTAAACATACACGTGCGTACCGCCCGTATACTCGCCGTTCAATGCGTTGGTGTGTATCGGGATATGCATATCGGCGTGAAAAGCGTTGCTCTCGTTACATCTGCTTTCAAGTAAAGCACCCGACTGACCGACCATTACGGTAAAGCCGAGTTTTTTGAGCTTTTCGGCAGTTTTTTCTGCAATCAAGTCGCACTGCTCCATTTCGGTTGTGTTGCCGACTGTGTAATAATTTGTGTACTGATTTGACGGACTTAAATATATCCTGATGCCTGAAAATCTGCTTTCAGCCTTGCCGAATGTAGACGCTGCCGCCGTTGAAAGCGACAGAACCAAAAGCGATACAAGGCAAACGAACAACAACTTTTTCTTGTTGAGGTTCTTTAAAAACTGCATTATTTTTCGTCAGCCTGTTCGGGAATGTCGCTTGTGCAGTGAGGACATTTAACCGCATTAATGTCAATTTCACTCAGGCAATAAGGACATTTTTTAGTAGTCGGCTTTGGCTCTTCCTTAGGCTTTTTTCCAAGTGACATAACCTTGTTTACAAGCTTTACAATGAGGAAAATTATGAACGCCATAATCAGGAAATTGATGATAGCTGTTATGAATTTTCCGTAGGCGATTGTTGCGCCGTTGATTGTAAACGAAAGCTGGTCAAAGTTCATTCCGCCGAAGATACCGAGAATCGGAGAGATGATGTCGCTTGTCAGCGAGGTTACGATTGCCTGAAATGCAGCGCCGATGATTACGCCGACGGCAAGGTCAAGCACGTTGCCGCGCATTATGAATTCCTTGAATTCAGAAAAAAACTTTTTCATTTTTAAAACCCCTTTTTATTTATAAAATTTGCATTTACCTGCGGACACGGCACGCCGTGTCCCTACGAAATCAGATATTACTTTTATTATAAAACCGCTTTATGGAACACCTTTTTGCCCTTTTTGATGATTACGTATCCCTTTTCAAAGGCTGAAACGGGAATACTTGCGTAAACGTCGGTTACCTTTTCATCATCAAGCGAAATACCGCCCTGCTGAATAAGACGTCTGCCCTCTCCGTTTGACGGAATGAGCGAGCATTTTTTGAGCAAATCGAGGATTGCAATTGCACCGTCTGTAAAGTCAGCCTCGGAAAGCTCGGTTGACGGCATATTGTCTGTATCGGTCTTACTGCCGAAGAGTGCTCTTGCGGCTTCCTGCGCCTTGTCAGCCTCCTCCTTGCCGTGAACAAGCTCTGTAAGCTCGTAAGCGAGAACTTCCTTTGCCTTGTTTATTTCACTGCCTTCAAGCTTTGCAAGCTCGTCAATCTGCTCCAAAGGCAGGAATGTGAGCATTTTAAGGCACTTTACAACGTCGCCGTCGTCTACGTTTCTCCAGTACTGATAGAAATCGTAGGGGCTTGTCTTTTCGGGTGAAAGCCATACTGCGCCCGACTGAGTTTTGCCCATCTTCTTGCCCTCGGAATTGAGCAGAAGATTGATTGTCATTGCGTATGCGTCCTTGCCGAGCTTACGTCTGATAAGCTCCGTACCGCCGAGCATATTGCTCCACTGGTCGTCGCCGCCGAACTGCATATTACAGCCGTATCTCTGATAGAGAGCGTAGAAATCGTACGACTGCATAATCATATAGTTAAACTCGAGGAAACTGAGTCCCTTTTCCATTCTCTGCTTGTAGCACTCGGCTGTAAGCATTCTGTTAACACTGAAATGTGCGCCTACGTCACGCAGAACGTCAACATAGTTGAGGTCAAGCAGCCAGTCTGCGTTATTTACAAGCAGAGCCTTATCGTCGGAAAAGTCGATAAAACGGCTCATCTGCTTTTTAAAGCACTCAACATTATGCTCGATTGTTTCCTTTGTCATCATCTGGCGCATATCTGTTCTGCCCGAGGGGTCGCCTATCATCGCAGTACCGCCGCCGATGAGTGCAATCGGCTTGTTGCCTGCCATCTGGAGTCTTTTCATAAGGCAGAGCGCCATAAAGTGACCAACGTGCAGACTATCTGCCGTCGGGTCAAAGCCGATATAAAACACAGCCTTTCCGCTGTTTACAAGCTCTCTTATTTCCTCCTCGTCGGTTACCTGAGCAATAAGTCCTCTTGCAACGAGTTCTTCATATACTCCCATTTTCAACAAATCCTTTCATTTTCTGATGATAATAGTATATTATTAAATCAGGTCAAGGTCAAGTAAAATATATTCGCGTTGTACGCTGTTACTTTTTGTTTTTGCGCCTGTATTTTGCAAACTTGTCCTTGCCGTTTTTCTTTTTGCCGTTATTTTTAGCGTTGTCTTTTCTGTAGCCGCCTGCGGTCTGACCTGCAAGCGGAGTTACAAGGCACTTTTTATCGTTGCCGATTAAATCCCTGCGGCCTGCTTTTATCAGAGCCTTGATTACAAGCGGCTTGTTTTCGGGAATGAAATACTGCAAAAGTGCCCTCTGCATTGCTTTTTCGTTCTCCGACTTCGGAACATACACCTCTTTAAGCGTGTAAGGGTCAAGCCCTGTGTAGAACATAGCCGTTGAAATTGTGCCGGGTGTGGGGTAAAAATCCTGAACCTGCTTGGGATGGATTCCCTCACGCTTGCAGAAAAGTGCAAGCTCGACTGCGTCCTTCAGCGTTGAGCCGGGGTGCGAGCTCATAAGATAAGGCACAACGTACTGGTCTTTATTGAGCTGTCCCGTCAGCTTATAAAACTTATTGCAGAATTTTTTGTAGGTTTCAATATGCGGCTTGCCCATTTTGTCAAGCACCGTC
>CAMBNE010000028.1 GCA_945868935.1 uncultured Clostridia bacterium | reverse complement strand
TTATCGTTTACCTTACAAAAAGGGATAACTATAAAATATGACAATAATATTGCACGCTTTTTCCTTGATTTTTATAATATTTTGGAGAAAGCGTGCTTTTTTATTTATTATGTCTAAATTTGGGTGTTAATTTTTGGAAGGTGCTCGAAGCGTATAATTCTATTAAAGAAATATATAAATTTGCTGTTATTTTATAATATATTTGAACAAATATCTGTCGATAGGAGGAAAAACTATGGCAAAATTTAAGAAATTGCTTGCTTTGGTACTCTCAATCTGTCTCATCTGCGCTGTTGGCATTGTGTCCGTATCAGCTGCCAATGCAGATAAAAACGCTGATGTTTCAGCAGCATTTGACGGTATCAAGGTGCACTACTATTGTGAGGACGGCACTCCGACAATCTATTATTGGAACAGCCTTCCGCAGAATATGGAAACAAGCTATCCCGGTTCGGCTATGACAAGCGAGGGCAATAATTGGTATAGTTACACTTTCAACAGTGTTACTAAAATCAATATGCTTTTCGTAGTCAACGGCGAGCAGTCACCGGAACTTACACGTAAATCTGCCGGTGAATATTGGTACAAGGGTAATAGATGGTGTAGATTTCCGTGAGAACAGTATCTACTTTATTATCACGACACGTTTCTATGACGGTGACACAGGCAACAACGTTCACTGCTGGGATGACAGTCAGGCAAATAATCCCGACAGCGACCCTGCTTGGCGAGGCGACTTTAAGGGACTTATAGAAAAACTTGACTATATCAAGGCTCTTGGCTTTACTGCTGTTTGGATTACCCCTGTAGTTGAAAACTGCTCAGGCTATGACTATCACGGCTATCATGCTTTAGACTTTGCAAAGGTTGACCCACGTTACGAAAGTGACGATACAACATTCCAGGACGTAATCGACGCAGCCCACGAAAAGGGACTGAAGATTGTACAGGACGTTGTATGGAACCATTCAAGTAACTTTGGTGAGGCTTTCCTTGCTCCAATGTTTACAAAGGATTACAGCAAACTTGACTCTGTTGACTGTTTGCAGAAAGTTCCTGATTCTTTACTTACAAAGATTGCTCCTGACTATGACACTATGCTTCCCGGATATCAGTACCAAGCAAGACTTAGTGTTATGAAAGAGGACGCTAACGATACAAATAATTACTACCACCACGAAAAGAGTCTTGGTTGGGGTCAGTCAACAGAGCAGACAGGCCAAATGGCAGGTGACTGTGTAGATATTAACACGGAAAATCCAATTGTCGCTAAGTATTTGACAGACACATTCAGAGAATATGTTGATATGGGTGTTGACTATTTCCGTCTTGATACAGAAAAGCACATTAACCGTTGGACATTGAACCAGGCTTACTTCCCTAAGTTCTCGGATGTTGAAAACTTCTGGATTTTCGGTGAGGTTTGTGCAAGATATCACGGAGCTTACAATGAGGGCGGTTCTTCCGACTCTTGCTTCTTCTACACTTGGAAAGAATTAGACAGCCCATATGCTTCTGCAAGCAGCTGGACTGACAGTTGGAGCACTAACCTTTCAACTTCTACAGGTCACTACGATGCATACAGCAACAGAAACTTTAATCAGAAGAGTAACAATGCTTACCTAGACGGCATTACATACCATACTCCTGACCACAGCAAGTCAAACGGTACTTCCGTAATCGACTTCCCAATGCACTGGGCGTTTAAGGATGCTAACAGCGCTTTCACAGCAGCCAAAAGTGAGGATGACTTATACAACGACTCAACATATGTTGTAACATACGTTGACTCCCACGACTACGGCCCTGATAATATGGAGAAAACACGTTACAGTTGCGGACCGCAGGCTTGGGCAGAAAATATGAACCTAATGTTTACATTCCGTGGCGTTCCTTGTATCTACTACGGTACAGAGGTTGAATTTGCAAAGGGTAATGTTATTGACGTAGGTCCTAACGCTCCTCTTGCTGAAACAGGCCGTGCTTACTTCGGCGACTATATGGAGGGTAGCGTAACTGCTACCGATTACGGTAAATATACCGCAAGCGGTAAGGTTGCAGAAACTCTGAATGCACCTCTGTCAGTTCACCTAAGACAGCTTAACCTTATCCGTCAGGCTGTTCCGGCTTTACAGAAAGGTCAGTACACAGTTGACAGCAACTACGTAAGCGGCAATATGGCATATGTACGTCGCTATACTGATTCTGAGACTGACAGCCTTGCTTGCGTAACAATCTCAGGTGACGCAACATTCAAGAACATCCCCAACGGCAAGTACATTGACGCCGTAACAGGTGACGTTCAGAATGTTACAAACGGCACACTCACAGTTCCGTCAATCGCTAAAGCAAATATGAGAGTATATGTATGCTGTGCATCAGGCTTTACCGGAATCGACGGTCAAATCGGCACAAACGGCACATACCTCAAGTAATTTAAAATTCTGATTTTATAAAAGGTCGGACATCGCTAAACCGGTGTCCGATTTTTTTAGTCCGTTATATAAGTCGGCTATAAATTATAGCTTGGTATCTCGGGAGTCGGACATTTTTCTAAATCTTACGCAAGATACCACTAAACGTCATCTGTTTCGTAGGGCACGCCGTGTCCCTACGACTGTAACTGAAATGTTTGTACAAAAATGTAGCGAGCGACGCCCTCGTCGCTCACAAAAAACGTTACCAATATATCAACTTAAAATTCGGGCATCCGTTTTTTCAATACTATCCGATTTTTCCTCTCGATTTGCCTGCGGCGGCTTCGCCGCTAAATTATCGTTTACCTTACAAAAAGGGATAACTATAAAATATGACAATAATATTGCACTCTTTTTCCTTGATTTTTATAATATTTTGGAGAAAGCTTGCTTTTTTTGTATATTATATCTAAATAAATGAGTGAATTTTTGGAAGGTAATAAAAATATATAATTCTAAAAAAGAAATATATATTTTTATTACTAATTTATAATATACAATGTATAATTATCTGTCATTAGGAGGAAAATCTATGGCAAAATTTAAAAAAATACTTGCTTTGATTTTGGCAGTTTGTGTTGTATGCACTGTCGCAGTTATCTCAACAAGTGCAGCTACGGTTGACGGCGACAGCAACACGGCAGCGTCAAGCAGCATCAAGGTGCATTATTACTGCGAGGACGGCGCACCGACAATTTATTATTGGAACAGCCTTCCGCAGAACATTTCAACCGACTATCCGGGTAAAGCTATGTCCAAAGAGGGCAACAACTACTACGGATACACATTCAACAATGTAACTAAAATCAATATGCTTTTTGTTACAAACGGCGAACAGTCCAAGGAGCTTACCAGAAACTCAGGTGAGTGGTGGTACAGAAACGGCAGATGGTTTGACCACGAGCCCGGTCAGACCGACGACTGGACAAGAACCGATTTGCGTGAGGATACAATCTACTTTGTAATCACAACACGTTTCTATGACGGCGACACAGGCAACAACGTTCATTGCTGGGATGACTCAACAGCTAACAACCCCGATTCCGACCCTGCTTGGAGAGGTGACTTCCAGGGACTTATCGACAAGCTCGACTACATAAAGGCTCTCGGCTTCTCGGCAATCTGGATTACTCCTGTTGTAACAAACGCTTCGGGCTATGACTATCACGGCTACCACGCATTTGACTTCTCAACAGTAGACGTTCGTTACGAGAGCGAAGGCGCAACATATCAGGATCTTATCTACGCTGCACACGATAAGGGTATGAAGATTGTTCAGGACGTTGTTATTAACCACGCAGGTAACTTCGGCGAGGCAACACTTGCTCCTATGTTTGAAAAGGTATATGACTCAGTTCAGGACCTTGCTTCAATCGATTGTATGCAGATTATTCCCGACTCTGACCTTGCAAAGACCTTCCCGAATTATGACAGCCTTGAGCCCGGCTATCAGTACCAGGCAAGACTTAACATAATGAAAGATACTAAGGAAATGGACAGCGGCAGCCATGATACTGAAAACTATTTCCATCATTATAAGGATTTAAGTTGGGAAAGCCCGTCTGTTCAGACAGGTCAGATTGCCGGCGACTGCGTTGATATCAACACAGAGAATCCCAAGGTAGCAGAGTATCTTAACAATGTTTACAACAACTACATTGGTATGGGTGTTGACGCTTTCAGAATGGATACCGAAAAGCACGTTTCAAGACTTACTCTCAACCAGTTCTACTTCCCGTCATGGCTTAAGACAGGCGGCGATAACTTCTACGTATTCGGTGAGGTTTGCACACGTGTAAGCGAATTCTGGAACAAGGGCAACGCTTCAATTTCAGCTCCGTTCTATACATGGGCTGAAACAGGCAGCCTTAAATTAGGCGACGACCCGATTGGTAATGTTGACATTACTATTCAGCACTACAATGCCAATAACAATACAACACAGCAGCCTACTTCGGATAACGTATACCTTAATGGTATTACATATCACACACCCGATTACAGCAAGGCAAACGGCACAGGCGTTATCGACTTCCCGATGCACTGGAACTTCGGCAACGCACGCAATGCTTATCGCCGTGCTCTTGAAGAGGATCCGTACTACAACGATTCAACATGGAACGTAACTTATGTTGACTCACACGACTACGGCCCCGATATGGACTGCCGTTACACAGGCTCAACACAGGCTTGGGCTGAGAACCTCGACCTGATGTTTGCTTTCCGTGGTATTCCTTGTCTTTACTACGGCAGTGAGCTTCAGTTCCAGGCAGGCGTTCCGATGGACGTTGGTCCTAACGCACCCCTCTCAACAACAGGACGTGCTTACTTCGGTGACAACATCGAGGGTAACGTAACTGCTACAGGCTTTGGTACATATGAGAATGCAACAGGCGCAGTTGCAACCACACTCAACGCACCGCTTGCTGTTCATCTCCAGCAGCTCAACCAGATAAGAAGAGCTGTTCCTGCACTCCAGAAGGGACAGTACACAACTGACAGCAACTACGTTTCAAGCAACGATATGGCATTCATCCGCCGTTATACTAACACAAGCGAAGGCGTAGACAGCCTTGCATGCGTTGCAATTTCAGGCGGCGCAACATTCAAGAACATCCCCAACGGCAAGTACATTGACGCCGTAACAGGTGACGTTCAGAATGTTACAAACGGCACACTCACAGTTCCGTCAATCGGTACTGCAAATATGAGAGTATATGTATGCTGCGCATCAGGATTTACCGGAATCAGCGGTCAGATTGGCACAACCGGCACATACCTCAAGTAATAAAAATCTGTAAAATTCAAACGGTCGGACATCGAAAAAACGGTGTCCGACTTTTTTAGTCCGTTTTTTTAGTCCGTTATATAAGTCGGTGTTTAGCTAAACCTCGGTATCTCGGGAGTCAGACATTTTTCTAAATCTTACGCAAGATGCTACTTTACTTCATCTGTTCCCACGATTGTAATACAAACGTTACCTATATATCGATTTATAATTCGGGCAACCGTTTTTATCTTAATATCCGACTTTTCCACTCGATTTGCGCGTCGAGGCACTCGACCTCGGGAGTCAGACATTTTTCTAAATCTTACGCAAGATACAACTTACGTTTTATTGTAAATATATTCACGTTAAACAGATTTTGATTTTCTTCATAAATTTGTCTGCAGGGGCACCCTGCACTAACTCCACTTTCCATTCTCCGAACTAAATTATTGTGTTGACAACACTTTATTTTTGGACTAAAATAAATATGTACGGGCTTGTGCCCGAATAATAAGATTAAGAGGTGAAAACTTAATGGACGCAGATGGTAATAAAGGCGCTGTACCCGGGCGAAGTAGAAATAAAATGTTCGCTTTTGCGTTCATTTTGTTTTCGTGATTTTTGCGCCTTTTTTATGGCGTAGTCTGCCCTTGGAACACACGTCTTTACTCCACTTGAATTAAAAAGGAGGAAAGATGATGGAACAGGTTAACGTAACGCTTACGGAAACCATAAGGGTGTTGCTTGAAGAGAGAAAGTTCAATACCCTGCGAGATATCCTCACTACGATGAAACCGTACGATATTGCTGCGATTTTTGAGGAGCTGCAGGATGAAAAAACGCCTATTCTTTTTCGCATTCTGCCAAAAGAGCTTGCCGCAGAAACCTTTGTTGAAATGGATGACGAAACTCAGGAGTTCCTTATTCACGGCTTCAGCGACAGCGAGCTTAAAGAGGTTGTAGACGAGCTGTTTGTCGACGACGCAGTTGACCTTATCGAGGAAATGCCTGCAAACGTTGTAAAGCGTATTCTGCGACAGGCTGACAAGGATATGAGAAAGCAGATTAACGAGCTTCTGAAATATCCCGAGGACAGTGCAGGCTCGATTATGACGACGGAGTTTATTGTTCTCCGTCCCGATATGACCGCCGAAATGGCAATCAAGAGAATCAGAAGAACGGGCGTTGACAAAGAAACAATTTACACCTGCTATGTTACCGATAACAACAACAGGCTAATCGGTATTTCAACCGTCAAGGATTTGCTGTTGGCTGACGATGACGACCTTGTGAATGATTTGATGGAGGAAAACGTCATTTCGGTCAATACCCTCGACGACCAGGAGCAGGTTGCTCAGATGTTTTCAAACTACAATTTCCTTGCACTGCCCGTTGTCGATAACGAAAACAGGCTTGTCGGCATTGTAACAATCGACGACGCTATCGACGTTATTCAGGAAGAGGCTACCGAGGATATTGAGAAGATGGCAGCCGTTCTGCCGTCGGATAAGCCGTATATGAAAACAAGCGTGTGGGGAATTTACCGCAAGCGTATCCCGTGGCTGCTTGTGCTTATGCTTTCGGCTACGTTTACAAGTGCGATTATTGCCTCGTTCGAGGGCGCTCTTGCAAGCGTAATTGTGCTTTCAACATTTATCCCGATGATTACGGGCTCGGGCGGTAACGCAGGCTCTCAGGCTTCGGTGTCGGTTATCCGTGCGCTTTCGCTCGGTGAAATCGAGTTCAAAAGTATGTTCAGGGTTTTGTGGAAGGAGCTGAGGGTTTCAATTCTCTGCGGCGCAACGCTTGCGGCGGCTAACTTCATAAAGCTGATGATTTTTGACTTAAACGGCAACCCGAATGCGTTTATGATTGCGCTTGTTGTTTCGCTCACTCTCTTGGGAACGATTATGATGTCAAAGCTTGTAGGCTCAAGCCTGCCTTTGCTGGCAAGCAAAATCGGCTTTGACCCTGCCGTAATGGCAAATCCGCTGATTTCAACAGTCTGCGACTCACTGTCGCTGTTGATTTACTTCGGAATCGCCACCACAATTCTGAATATATGATACTAAAACAACAGGACGTACGGGAGCTTTTCCCATACGTCCTGCTTTTGTTTGCCTGATTTTTACTACGTTCTGCTTTCTGCGTTTGTGCGGCTGATTTGATATGTTCGCTTGTGCCGTTGCACGTTTTGCAGAGCAGTAAGCCTTTGTGCGTTTTCTGCCTGACTGCCCGAACAAAATCACCTTTGCCGAGTAGCTCACCGCATAGATTACAAAAATAAATACACATAAATTCAGCATAATACCTTCCTCCGTTTTCTGTTTTCATATACCTTACAATATAGCTTAAATGACAAAGTGAAGTTAGGGTAAATATACCCATTTCACAACAAAAAGCCAAATAAGCGGTTTTATGAGGCTTTTAAGAGGATATATACCCTCAAAAAGCCGAAATTTAATATATCTCACTGTCTTTTTTGCATGGCAAAGCAGACAGATTGAAATCTCGTTTTGTCAAAGTGAACGCAACCTGCCTTGGCTTAAAAATATGTTGCGGTCACCATCTGCAATTGTTTAAAGTTACCGTTTCAGCAGTGCCGGTGTTAAGTTCACTTCGTCTGCCGGTACGGTATGTAATCCCATCAGCTCCATCAACCGAAGTATGCTCTTGTCGGTGGTAGCTTCATAGGGGGATTTGTTGCCAAGAGATTCTCGGCGAATACTGTTAATATTGTTGGCAAGAAGGAGCATATCTTCCTGCGTGTATGGATTTAACGTCTTGCCCTTTGGCAGTACATAACGGATAAATTCGTGGTTCTTCTCAATCTGTGGCTTTTGCCAGGATGCCTGAGGGTCACAGTAAAAGACCTTGGTTCTCTTCTTACCATCCTCGGTAGTTTCTAAATCTCTTGTATGCTTGAACTCGCTGCCGTTATCGGTGAGAATCACAGGAAAGACTTTGCGGAATTCTTCAAGTCCTAAAAGTCCTGTCAGCATATCGAATTGCTCTACTACGGTATCGGCTTTGCCGTCTCGCATAAGAAACATCAGCATCATATTGGTGTTACAGAAATGCAGTGTCAAAAGGCGTTTCCCTTGTTCACGACATCCCTTTACTGTATCCATTTGAATTATGGGTGTATCGGGATGTTTTTCCATATATTTCAGGTAATCATCATAGCCTCGGTTTTTGCGGAATTCTTGGTTTAAAAAGCCTTCGGACACTTCTTTTTTCTTCCGTCTTGGCTTGTAAGCAACCTTTCGTCTGAGGTCAATGTTTCCTACGCTTAAAACACCTTGGTCGATGTAACGGTAAAGAGTTCTTTGTGAAATACCAAGTTCATCGCCGTGTTCCGACCATATATGTGTCAGTGGTTGCCCTTTCAAAATTAACGGTGAAACCAATTCATCAAG